>JAAZNB010000167.1 GCA_012798515.1 Chloroflexota bacterium | reverse complement strand
TGGCCCAGGCGTACGCGGTGCCAGATCAGGCTGACGAACAGCAGCGAGAAGGCCACCAGGCTGACCCCGAAGGTCAGGCCCATCTTGGGCGTCATGTCGAAGGCGCCCGTGGCGTTGGGATCGCCGCCGCCGATCACCACCGGGTGGATGGTGCGGAAGATGCGGATCGAGAAGAAGGTCAGCGGCACACTCAAGAAGCCGATGATGGCATACACCGCCCCGAAGCGCGCCCGCCGGTCCGGGTCCTCCACGCCGTTGCGCAGCATCAGGTAGGCGGCGTAGACCAGCTCCATGATGGTAGCCGTGGTCAGGCGCGGGTCCCAGGTCCACCAGGTGTTCCAGATAGGGCGGGCCCAGATCGAGCCGGTGATGATGTTGATCAGCATGAAGACGATGCCGATCTCGACCCCGGCCACCTCGATCACGTCCCAATGGCGGTTCTTGGTCACCAGGTAGACGACCCCGGCCAGCAGGGCCATGCCGAAGCCGAGCATGCCCACCCAACCGGCGGCCACGTGAAAATAAAAGACTTTCTGTACGGCGCCCATCACGGCTTCCAGCGGGGCGTAGAAAAAGACCAGGGCGGTAGCGACCAGCACGGTAATGCCGGTCAGGATGTCGATCATTGTCAGCAAACGCGGCTGTCCATCCATCTTCATTCTCCCTCTTATCGGAACAACGCTAATAATAGAAAAAAATACGATTCCACCGGGCGGGAGAAAGGCCGGGGGCCCTTTCTCCGCTGCGATTAATGGTACTGGGCCTCATTCCTCCACCACGGCATCGAAGACCATGAAGGCCACGGCGATGAAGATCACGTCGTAGACCAGCAGCAGGTTCAGCCAGGGCAGGATATCAGCCAGGGGCAGGGCATCCAGGAAGCCGCTGCTGGCCTTGACCGCCGCTACCAGCAGGGGAATGCTGACCGGGAAGAGCAGGATGGGCAGCAAGATGTCGCGGGTGCGGGCCTGCACGGCCATGGTAGCCAGCAGGGTGCCCATGCCGGTGTAGCCCAGGGAGCCCAGGAAGATGACCAGCAGCAGCCCCGGCAGGAACAGGTTGGTATTGTACAGGATGCTGTAGGCCGGCAGCACGATCAGGGCCATGACCAGCATGAAGACCAGGTTGGCCAGCAGCTTGCCGAAGTAGATGGCCGTGCGGTCCACCGGGGCCAGCAGCAGCCCGTCCAGGCAGCCGCGGTCTTTTTCGGCCGCCATGGAGCGGTTGAGGCCCAGCGAGCCGGCGAAACTGAACGTGACCCACAGCACGCCCGCAGTGACGCTGGCACGCGCCGCGGCGTCCAATTCGAGCGCAAAGTTAAAGATAAAGATTACCAGCAGGGCGAAGACCAGCATGGCCGAGAGCATCTCCCGGCTGCGCCACTCCGCCGTCAGGTCTTTTCGGGTGACTGCCCACAATGCTTGCAAGAACGGTGTCACAGATGGCACGCCTGGTTTCTTTAGCCCCCTTTCCCGCGGAGGTTCGTCGTCGTACGGTCGTGGTTCAATGCCTGGCGGTAGAAGGTCAACAGCCCGTCCACCGGCAGGTCTTCCCGGCGGGCCGAGGCGCGGATGGCGCCGCGCGACAGCACGTCGAAGCGCGTGGCCAGGTCGGCGGCGCGGGCCAGGTCGTGAGAGGTCATCACCACCGTGCGCCCGCGGGCGGCCACCTGGCGCAGCACGCTGTCCAGCATTTCACAGGCGTCCTGGTCCAGCCCGGTGTGCGGCTCGTCGAGCAGCAGCACCTCGGGATCGTGCAGCACGGCCCGCCCGATGGCCAGGCGCTGCTGCATGCCGCGCGAGAAGGTGCGCACCAGGTCCTTGCGCCGGGGCGCCAGGCCCACCAGGTCGAGCACCTGGCTCACCTGGCCCTCCAGGTCGTGCACGGCGTACATGCGCCCGAAGAAGCGCAGGTTTTCTTCGGCGCTCAGCTCACCGTACAGCAGGGGCTGGTGCGAGACCACACCCAGGCGCCGGCGCACGGCGGCCGCCTGCTGGGGCAGGCTGTAGCCGGCGATCTCCACGCGGCCCAGGCTGGCCCGCGACAGGGAAGACAGGATGCGCAGGAAGGTGGTCTTGCCCGCCCCGTTGGGGCCCAGCAGAGCCACGAACTCGCCGGCTTCCACGTCGAAATCCAGCTTGCGCAGCACGACCTTGGGCCCAAAGCGCTTGACCAGCTGGCGTACACGGATCATGAGGCCTCGCTCCCCCGGGCGCGCACTTCTTTCAAGCGGCGCATCAGCTCGGCGCGCCGCTCCTGGTAGGCGTTTTCGGGCAGGGAACCGGCCTTGTACAGGTCGTCCAGGGCCACGATGGCGTCCAGCAGCGACTCCAGGTTGTCTTCCGGCCCGGCGGCCGGGGCGGCTTCCACCGCTTCTCCGGCAGCCAGCGAACGGCGGCGCAGCAGCAGCCAGGTCGCGGCGATGCCCACGGCCAGCACGAAGGCCGCCGCGCCGATCCAGATGGACTGCTGGGGCGCCACGGCGCCGCTGCCGCCTTCATCCGGCCAGCCGGACAGGGTCAGGTCCAGGGTCCCCCCGGCGGGCAGGGCGCTGGCCATGAAGACCTGCAAATCCAGGCCCTGCACGGTGCGTTCCCCGCCGGATTGCAGCTGGTCGCTTTGCAGGCGCACCCCGTTGCCCGGCACGGCCACCACCAGGGCGTCGACCGGCAGGGGCAGGTCCAGCGAGAAGGAGTGTTTCTTCTCGTAGGGCAGCTCGAAGGCGAACAGGATCTGCTGCTGGGCGGGTTGGGGAGGAATGCTGAGGGTATCACCGAAGCCGTCGGCGGTCTGTACGAAGCGTCCGCCCAGGGAGCCTTCCTCGAACTGCAAGTTGGCGGCCCCGGCGGGCAGCTTGAAGCGGATCACGGGCTGGCCCTCCCCGGCCGGGACGATCACCCGGTCGGTGGGGTTGGTGAGGATGAACAGTTCCACCACCTGCACCTTGTCGGGCGGGAGGAACTCGAAGAACACGTGCATACGGTCGGCGGTCACCTGGCCGGCGTCGGTGCTGGTCTCGTAGATCATCAGCGGCAGCTGCACTGCGCTGCCCGGGGTCAGGTCGCTGGCGTGTAAGAAGTCGGAGTTGAAGGTGATGCCCTGGTACTGGGCGGTGACGAACAGGACGCGGTCCGCCACCCACTGGATGCCCTCGAAGTGGTAAAAGCCGCCGGCGTCGATCTGGCTGCTCTCTTCCAGGGAGGCCTGCATGCCGTCGAAGCCCTGCAGGGTCACCTCCAGGCCGGCGGGCACCTGGCCGCCGGAGCCGTTGACCACCTGCCCGGTGACGGTCATCAGGTCGCCGGCCTCGGCCGGCGGGGTGGCCTGGGGCGTGGCTGCTTCCACCTGGCCGGCGGCGGGCGTCTCGGCCAGGCCCTCGGCCAGGCCTTCTTCCATGGACACGGCGCCGGATTTATCCTGGCGGAAACTCAGCGAGCGCACCAGGCCGGTCAGGGCCCAGCGCTGATCATCGCTCAGGCTGGCGGCGAAGCCCGGCATGGCCGGCTCCACCCCGTTGGTGATGGCCTCCCACAGGGCCTGGTCGGTCCAGCCGGCCAGCCGGCCGGAATCGACCCAGTTGGGCGGGGCCACGGCCAGGGCGGCCGCCTGGGGCCCGTCGCCGCGCCCGTCCTCGCCGTGGCAAGACTGGCACTGCCCGGCGTAGAGATCCTCGGCCTGGGCCAACTGATCTGCGCCGGCGCCCAGGGTGTAGAGGTAGGCCACCACGTCCCAGCGCTGGCGGTCGCTCAGGCTGTCGGCAAAAGGCGGCATGAAGGCGCGCATGTTGCCGTTGGTGACCATCTGGTACCACTGCGAGGGGCTGGCGGCCCGGCGAACCTGGGGGTCGCCCAGGGCGGGGGGTGGGGAAGGCAGGTTGCCCGACTGGGCGCCGTCGCCCATGCCGGTGTCCCCATGACAGGGAGCGCACTTCTCGGCGTACAGGGCCGCGCCGGCGGCCGGGTCGGGCGGCACCACCGGCCGCACCACCACGGCCACCTGGGTGGGCGCCGGCTCGGTGGGTTCGAAGCCGGGCGGGGGGGTGATGTCCTCGGCCAGGGAGAAACTACACGCCGGCAGCAGGGCCAGCAGGAGGAAGGCAGCCAGGATGAATAGAATAGAAGAATGGCGCATAAAGACACTCGCTTTGAGCATGATTTTCGGTCCGATAACGTGGCCCCCTTCGACCGCGCCCGGACGGGTTCTCGAGATGGGCGCTGCCCTGCCTCAGGCCGGCTGCGAGGGCGTACCCGCCGGCGCGCCGCAGCGCGGGCAGAAACGGTCCGAGCTGCGCAAAGGCCGGCCGCAGTGCGGGCAGAAGCCGGCCGTCTTGCCCTGCCGTTCCCGGCGGCGGGAGGCCACCAGGGCCTCCAGATCTGCATCGCCGGCCGCCGGGCGGGCAACCGTGCCTACCGCGGCTTCCAGGCGCTCCTCGGCGCTCAAGCCGGCGGGGGCAGCGCTGCTGCCGGCCACGACCAGCTCGTCCAGCTGGCGCAGCACGGCGGCGCCGGCGGTGACCAGCTCTGCCCGCTGGGTGGGATAGTCTTCCGCCGGGACCTTGCCCAGGGCCTGGTCGAAATCCAGGTCACTCAGGGACCGCAAGATGCGGTCGCGTTCCGCCAGGAGGGCCGAACGGCGGTGATCCTCGGCGTGTTCCTGGGCCGTTTCTTCCTGAGCGCGGGGCTGCGCCCCCGGCCCTTCCAGGAAGGGCCGGCTGACAAACAGGCCGACCAGCAAAGCGAGGGATAAGATGAGTAATATGGAACCGATATCCATGTACGAAGAAGCTCCATCGAAAAGAGATGAACGAACGCCGGGCGGGGGAGGCCGCCGGGCGCAATGACCACTTCAATGCCGGGCAGGCGGCCCGGCCGGGCTCAACGCAGCGGGTCGATGGCCATCTGGATCTCGCCCAGGGACAGGAAGGGACCTTTCTTGACGTACTCCAGCTTGCCCTCCCGCCCGATGATGTAGGTCTCCGGCACGCCCTGGGTGCGGAACATCTGCGTGATGGCCGTGCGCAGGTCCGGCCCGTTGGGGTAGGTGATGTCGAAACGATCCAGGTAGGCCAGCGCCTCCGTCTCGGTATCGACGTAATCGACCCCCAGGAAGACTACGTCGCCGTCCGGCCGGTAAAACTGCCAGGCCTGTTCCAGCTCGACGGCTTCCTGCTCGCAGGGCTTGCACCACGAGGCCCAGAAATTGACCACGACCACCTTGCCCGCCAGGTCGGCGGTGTGCACGGTCTGCCCGTCGAAGGTGGTCAGGCTAAAGGCCGGCACGGGCTGGCCGATGGTGATCGGGCCTGCCTGGGCACGGCGCAGGCCCCAGGCGATCAGCGCCAGGAAGACCAGCAGCAGTGCGAAAGCCAGCACGGTGACCCATACGGGGATACTGCGTCTTTGTGTCGTCGTTCCTTCTACAACCTGTTCCATATATTTATCACCATAGAATCAATAATATCAGAAGGCGGCACGCCTTCTACTCTTCCAACTTGCGCAGTTCTTCTTCCAGGCGGGCCTCGTACGACCCGGCTGCCGGGGCCGGCCCCGGGGCGGGTTGGCCCGTGCCGGGCTTGCGCCCGCCGCGCAGCACGCCGAAGAGGATCACGGCGCCGCCCAGGAAGAACACCGCCGGCAGTACGTATACCAGCCAGTTCAGGCCCCGGCGCGGCGGTTCGGCCAGCACCCGGTCGCCGTACTGGGCGACGAAATAATCCTTGATCTGCTGCTCGCCCCAGCCCTGCTCCAGCTTCTGGTAGATCAGCTCGCGCCACTGGGCGCAGGCCTGGGTGGGGCATACGTCCAGGGGGATGTTCTCGCACACCGGGCAGTACAGCTGTTTGGCGATGGCATTGACGTCGTCGTCAGACGGGGTGGGCTCCTGGGCGTGCACCCGGGCGGTGACCGCCAGCAGCAGGGCCAGCACAACCGCCCCCGCCAGGAGCAGACTGCTTCGCTTCATCGCTATAATCGCCATGCCGGTTCTCCACATACGAATATCGACCTCGTTCCTCGGTATTGCCTTACTTTACGGCCTTCCCCGGAGCCGGGGAGATGATTGACAAGCGCCCGTTTTTCGGCTACGCTAGTCCCATTATAGGCTTTTTCAACTCAGAGCCCGCCCAGGGCGTAGAAAGAAGAACGTGTATGCCCATCTTTCGCCATCCTCGCAGGCTGGTCTGCGTTTTCCTCTTGCTGCTCAGCGTACAGCTGGCCTGCAACTTGCCCGTGCAGTCGGTCAACCCGACCGGCGAAACGGCGGTGATCGACGACCTGTACAGCCGCACCAGCCCGGAGCAGTGGGCCAGCTGGATCCGCAAGCTGTCCGGCGCCGAGCCGGTGCAGATTGGCGGTGAGACCACCACCATCACGACCCGTTACAGCTACGCCATGTTCACCGGCCAGGACAATGCCCGCGCCTTCGACTTTATCCTCGAGCAGGTGCAGGGCTGGGTGCGTCCCGACCAGATCGAGATCGATCCCTATCCCTACACGGACGCCGAGCACACTTACACCTGGAAGAACATCATCGTCACCTTTCCCGGCACCACCCACGCCGACGAGGTGGTGATCCTCTCGGCGCACTTCGATTCGATCGTGGTGCGCGAGGGCGACGCCCTGCAGGCAGCCCCCGGGGCCAACGACAACGGCACCGGCGTGGCCACCGCCCTGGAGGCCGTGCGCCTGTTCAGCAGCTACCAGTTCGAGCGCACGGTCAAGGTGATCTTCTTCAGCGGCGAAGAGCTCGGCCTGCAGGGCAGCCGGGCCTACGTGGAAGACCATCCCACCGGGAACATCGTGGCCGTGGTCAACCTGGACATGTTCGGCTACGACTCCAACGGCGACCGCTGCATCGAGCTGCACGTGGGCACCCTGCCGGGCTCGGAGTCCATCGGCGAGGCCTTCTTGCAGGTCAACCAGGAGTACGGCTTGAACCTGAGCTTCGACTTCCTCACCACGCAGGCCACCGACCGCTCGGATCACGCTTCGTTCTGGGCCAAGGGCGTGCCGGCCATTTTGGTCATCGAGAACTTCTTCGACGACCAACAGCCCGGCGGCTGCCAGGGGGTGGATCCCAACCCCAACTACCACCGCCCGGGGGACACCCTCGACAACAACGTGAACCTGAGCACGGCCTACGACGTCGCCCGCGGCGGGCTGGGCACGGTGGCCAGGCTGGCCGGGCCGGTGCGGGTGGAGCGCTCTTTGCAAGACACCTGGGGGCCGCTGCGCGAGTGGTTGAGCGGGTTGTTCAACCCGCAGCCCTAGCCCGGGGGCGCCCGCCGACTTTTCTGTTTTCAAAGTCCGGTCGATCTGAGCAGATTTCCGAAACCTGGCCGGTTTCGGAAATCTGTTTTTCGAATCTTAACACGACACCCTTCAGGCCCGGCTGGGCGATGCGCCTGCCGGGGCGACAGCTCGTTCCACTTCGGGGTCGCGGTCCGGCCAGGCGGCCACCAGCATACCGAAAATGAACACGATGGCGCCCAACCACAGCCAGTTGACCAGCGGGTTGTGGTAGATCTTGAAGGTGGCGCCCTGGGCCGAGATCGACTTCCAGTCCACCAGCAGCACGTAGAGATCGTCTTCCATGGTGCTGCGCACGCCGGGGATGGTCATCTGCTGCTGTGAATCGTAGTAGTAATCCCGCCGGGGGTGCAGCTCGCCCAGGTAGTTGCCGTCTTTGTAGACCTGCACCACCGCCCGGGCCACGTTGCGCCCGTCGACGTGGTCGAACTGGGCCAGGGATTCGTAAGTCACCGTGTAGCCGGATAGTTCCAGGCTGCCGCCCTGCGGGATGGTGCCCTGGGTCTCGGTCTGGAACATCTCGATGCCTACGATGCCCAGGGCCATCAGCACCACGCCCAGGTGGATGACGTAGCCGCCGTAGCGGCGGCGGTTGCGCCCGGCCAGGCGCCACAAGGCCAGCGGCAGGCTTTCACCCCAGCGGCGGTGGCGGGCCAGGGTGCCCCGCCAGAACTCGTGCAGGGTGATCAGCCCGGCGAAGGCGATCAGCCAGAAGGCCACCAGCGCGGCCGGCTGGCGCACGCCCAGGGCGAACACCCCGGCCAGCACCAGCAGCGAAGCGACCAGGGGTTTCCACATGGCGCGCCCCAGGGTCTGCACGGTGGAATGGCCCCAGGCCGAGAGCGGCGCCACGCCCATGAGCAGCAGCAGCCCGGCGAACAGCGGCCCGGTGGCCCGTTCGTAGAAGGGCGGCCCGACGGTCACTTTTTGCCCGGTGAACAGCTCGGAGACCAGGGGGAAGATCACCCCCCAGAAGCACACCGCCAGGATGCCCATGAAGAGCAGGTTGTTGAACAGGAACAGTGACTCGCGCGACAGCAGCGAGGTCATCTGGCCCTCGGCGTGCAGATCGTTCCAGCGGTAGAGCAGCAGGCGCAGTGAAATGGCGAAGGTCAGGCCGATGAAGACGAAGAAAGCCGGCCCGATGGAGCTCTGGGCGAAGGCGTGTACCGAGGAGAGCACCCCGGAGCGGGTCAGGAAGGTGCCGAAGATGACCAGCGAATAGGTCATGATGATCAACACCATGTTCCAGCGCTTGAACAGGCCGCGCTTTTCC
>JAAZNB010000166.1 GCA_012798515.1 Chloroflexota bacterium | reverse complement strand
GGCGCCAAATTGCAGGGCCACCCGGTCGACGTGGTCTTCATCGGCAGCTGCACCAACGGGCGCCTGTCTGACCTGCGCCTGGCGGCCAGCGTGCTTTCCGGGCGGCAGATTGCCCCCGGCCTGCGCGTGCTGGTCGTCCCCGGCTCGCAGCAGGTCAAGCGCCAGGCGGAAGCCGAAGGCCTGGATAGCATCTTCAAGGCTGCCGGCGCGGAATGGCGCGAACCGGGCTGCTCGATGTGTATCGCCATGAACGGCGACCAGCTCGAGCCCGGCCAGTACGCCGTGAGCACCAGCAACCGTAATTTCGAAGGCCGGCAGGGCAAAGGCGGGCGCACCTTCCTGGCCAGCCCGCTGACGGCCGCCGCGGCCGCCATCACCGGCCAGGTGACCGACCCGCGCCAGCTATTCCAACCGGATACCCTGGTGTTGAACGCATAGGAGGCGCGACCATGAATCCCTTTACCACTTTAACCGCTCGCGCCGTGGTCATGCCGGTAGACGATATCGATACGGACCAGATCATCCCGGCCCGCTTCCTCAAAGTAACCGACAAGACCGGCCTGGGCGCCTCGCTGTTCGCCGACTGGCGCTACGAATCCGACGGCGCTCCCAAGACAGATTTTGTGCTCAACCAGCCCCAGAGCGAGGGCGCTCAGATCCTGGTCGCCGGGCGTAATTTTGGCTGCGGGTCTTCCCGCGAGCACGCCCCCTGGGCCTTGATGGGCTATGGCTTTCGCTCGGTGGTTTCCACCAGCTTTGCCGACATCTTCCGCAATAATGCGCTCAAGAACGGCCTGCTGCCGGTGACCGTGGACGCCGAGACTTACCAGAACCTGATCGACATGCTTCAGGAACTGCCCAACGCTACGTTGACCGTCGACCTGGCACAGCAGCGCCTGGTGCTTCCCACCGGGGAAAGCGTATCTTTCCCGGTCGACGAATTCTCCAAGACCTGCCTGCTCAATGGCGTGGATGAGCTGGGCTACCTGCTCAACCTGGAGCCTGAGATCGCTGCATACGAGTCCCAGGCCGCCGGGCAGCCGGTGTAATGGGAAATCACCCCGAAAGGTTAACGGTTGATGATCCAGATCTATGACACCACACTGAGAGATGGGACGCAGCGGACGGATATCTCGCTGTCGTTGAACGATAAGATCAACATCGCTCGCCGCCTGGATGCCCTGGGCATCCGGTTCATCGAGGGCGGCTGGCCGGGATCCAATCCCAAGGACGTCGAATTCTTCCAGCGCGCCGCGCAGATGGAGTGGAAAACGGCGTCCATCGTGGCCTTTGGCGCTACCTGCCAGGCCGACAAGCATCCGTCTGAGGATGCCAACATCCGTGCCCTGCAGAATGCCGGCACGGACTGGTGCGCCGTGTTTGGCAAGTCGTCTGTGCTGCACGTCACCGAGGTGCTGCGCACCACCTGCGAGAACAACCTGCGCATGATCGAAGAGAGCGTGGCCTACCTGGTGCAAAACGGGCAGCGGGTGATCTACGATGCCGAGCATTTCTTCGACGGCTATAAAGAAGACCCGCAGTACGCCCTCCAGACCCTCAAAGCGGCCGTGCGCGGCGGGGCCGAGAACCTGACCCTGTGCGACACCAACGGCGGCACCATGCCCTGGGAAGTGTCCGAGATCGTGCGCGCCGTGCGGGCCGAGGTGGACATCCCCCTGGGCATTCACACCCACAACGACGCCGAGTGCGCCGTGGCCAACACCCTGGCCGCCGTGCGTGAGGGCTGCACCCTGGTGCAGGGTACCATCAACGGCTACGGCGAGCGCTGCGGCAACGCCAACCTGTGTTCGATCATCCCCGACTTGCAGCTCAAGATGGGCCAGGAAGCCCTGGATCCGGAACAGCTGGCCAACCTGTTCGACCTCTCCCACTACGTGGCCGAGGTAGCCAACCTCTCGCCGGACGAACACCTGGCCTACGTGGGCCGGGCCGCATTTGCCCACAAGGGCGGGGTACACGTGGCCGCCATGCGCCGCAACGTGCATTCTTACCAGCACGTGGAGCCTGAGCTGGTCGGCAACCAGAGCGAAGTGGTCGTTTCGGAGCTGTCCGGGCGCGGCAATCTGTTGAGCAAGATCGAAGAATACGGCATGGACCAGCCTCCGGCGGAGGTGGTCAGCGCCGTGTTGCAGACCATCAAGCAGCTGGAGTCGCAGGGCTTCTCCTTCGAGGCGGCCGACGCTTCGGTCGTGCTCATGCTCAAGCGCCAGGAGCCCGGTTACCAACCGCCTTTCGAGCTGATCGACTTTGCCTCCCAGGTGGAGCACCGCCAGGGGCGGGGCATCTTCGCCGAGGCCACGGTCAAGGTGCGCGTGGACGACGAGATCGTCCACACCGCCGCCGAAGGCAACGGCCCGGTCAACGCCCTGGACAAGGCCCTGCGCAAGGCGCTGGTCTCGCGCTACCCCGAGGTGGAATTGTTCTCCCTCTCGGATTATAAAGTGCGTATCCTGGACGGTAACCAGGGCACCAATGCCACCACGCGCGTGTTGATCGACAATCAGAACGGAAGCAAACGCTGGAGCGCCGTGGGCGCCAGCACCAACATCATCGAAGCAAGCTGGCAGGCGCTGGTGGATTCCATCGAGTACGGTCTGATGGTCACCTGCCAGGAGCCGGCTCTCGCTCACTAGGACGAACATTGTATGGATGCTAACATCGTAATTCTCCCCGGCGACGGGGTCGGCCCCGAGGTCGTGGGCGCAGCCTGCCAGGTGCTGGAGGCGGTTGCCCACACCGGCGGGCATCATTTTCATTATGACGAACACCTTATCGGCGGCTGCTCCATCGACCGCCACGGCACGGCGCTGACGGACGATGCGCTGCAAGCCTGCCAGGCGGCGGACGCCGTGCTGTTGGGCGCGGTGGGCGGGCCGCAGTGGGACAATCCCACCGCGGCCGTGCGCCCCGAGCAGGGCCTGCTGGCCCTGCGTAAGGGCCTGGGCGTGTTTGCCAATTTGCGCCCGGTCAAGCTGTATCCCTCCCTGCTGGATGCCTCACCCCTGCGGCCCGAGCGGCTGGCCGGGGTCGATATGCTGGTATTGCGCGAGCTGACCGGCGGCCTGTATTTCGGCCAGCCGCGCGGGCGCAGCCAGGACGGTGAACACGTGCGCGTGATCGATACGCTCGAGTATCACGATTACGAGATCGAGCGCATCGTGGAGATGGCCTTCCAGCTGGCCCGCCAGCGGCGCAACAAGGTCACCTCGGTGGACAAAGCCAACGTGCTGGATTCCTCCCGCCTGTGGCGGCAGGTGACCGTCGAGGTGCACCGGCGTTACTCCGACGTGGCCCTGGAGCACATGCTGGTCGACACGGCCGCCATGCGCCTGGTGGCCTCTCCGGCCAATTTCGACGTCATCGTGACCGAGAACATGTTTGGCGACATCCTGACCGACGAAGCCGCCGTGCTGCCCGGTTCGATGGGCCTGCTGCCTTCGGCCTCCCTGGGCAGTGGGGGTCCCGGGCTGTACGAGCCTATCCACGGCTCGGCGCCCGACATTGCCGGCAAGGGCATTGCCAACCCGGTGGGCACGGTGCTCAGCGCGGCCCTGCTGCTGCGCCATTCCCTGCGCCTGGAAAAAGAAGCCGCCTGTATCGAGACGGCCGTGGAACAGGTCATCGCCTCCGGCCGTTGGACGGCCGACCTGGGCGGGAAGCTGTCCACGGCGGAGATGACCGCGGCCATCCTGGCGGCGCTGAACTGATCGCTTTCCCGAAATTGTATTTTTGCTAGAAAGATCTCTGAAGACGAAATCGAGGAAAAACGTATGGCAATCGAAACGAAGTACATCTGGATGGACGGTCAGCTGGTCGAGACCGAACGGGCGACCGTACCGTTCTTGAGCCCGGCGCTGCACTACGGATTGGGCGTTTTCGAAGGCATCCGCTGTTATGCGACGGACCAGGGTTCGGCCGTCTTCCGCCTGCGCGAGCACATGGAACGCCTGGCGCTATCGGCCAAGGTGTTCGGGTACCGTAGCCTGCCGTACACGGTGGATGAGCTGGTGGAGGCCACCAAGGCGACCATCCGCGCCAACGAGCTCAAACAGTGCTACATCCGGCCCCTGATCTATCACAGCGCACCCAACCTGGGGATGAACCTGGACGCCGGGGAGCCCAAAGTAGGCATTGCCGCCTGGGAATGGGGCGCCTACCTGGGTGAAGCGGCCATCCGCCAGGGCATCCGCGCTCACGTAGCTTCGTTTACCCGCCATCATCCCAACGTCACCATGACCAAGGCCAAGGTGACCGGAAATTACGCCAACAGCTCGCTGGCCAAGACCGAGTCGCTGCGCCTGGGCTTCGACGAGGCCATCATGCTCGACCCGCAAGGCTACGTGGCCGAGTGCACCGGCGAGAACATCTTCATGGTGCGCCGGGGCGTGGTCTACACGCCGCCGCTGGCCACCGTGCTGGAAGGCATCACCCGTGATTCGCTGCTCACCCTGGCCGCCGACCTGGGCATCGAGGTGGTCGAGAAGCCCATTGGGCGCGACATGCTCTACACCGCCGACGAGGTCTTTGTGTGCGGCACGGCCGCCGAAGTGGTGGCCCTGCGCGAGATCGACTTCCGCTCCATCGGCTGCGGCGAGATGGGCCCGGTGACCCACCGGCTCCAACAGGCCTTCTTCTCGGTGGTGCAGGGCCAGCACGCTCGCTCGGCCGAGTGGCTGGATTACGTATGAAAGTCGCTTTCCAGGGAGAACATGGAGCTTATTCGGAGGTAGCCGTCTTCGAGCACTTCGGTGAGGGGGTGGAAGCGCTGCCCTGTGAGTCTTTTGACGACGTGTTCGCCGCCGTCAGCGACGAGCAGTGTGACTGTGGGCTGGTGCCCATCGAGAATTCGCTGGCCGGCAGCATCCACCGCAACTACGACCTGTTGCTGCACAACCGCCTGCACGTGATCGGCGAGCATTACCTGCGCGTCTCGCACTGCCTGATCGGCCTGCCGGGCGTTCGCCTGGACGAGATCCGCCGGGTGATCAGCCATCCCCAGGCCCTGGCGCAGTGCGAGCAGTATCTGCGCCGCCTGCCCGGGGTGCGGGTGGACCCGGTGTACGACACGGCCGGCAGCGTCAAGCTGGTGCGCGAGGCCGGCGACCGCACGACGGCCGCCATTGCCTCGCAGCGGGCCGCGCAGCTGTACGCCATGGACGTGCTGGACGAGAAGATCGAGGATTCGTCTTCCAACTTTACCCGCTTCCTCAAGATCGCCTGCCAGCCGCAGCAGCCGCAGGACGAGGCCAAGACCTCGATCGTGTTTGCCTTGAAGAACCAGCCCGGGGCGCTGTTCCGCGCCCTGAGCGTGTTTGCCCTGCGCGACATCGACCTGACCAAGATGGAGTCGCGCCCGCTGACCGGCCGGCCCTGGGAGTATTTCTTCTACATCGACCTGCTCGGCAGCAGTGGCGACCAGAACGTGCACAACGCCCTGGATAACCTGGAGGAGTACGCCACCTTCTTGCGCGTGCTTGGCTCCTATCCCCGCCACCGGCGGGATATGTAAGTTTTGTTGTGGATTTGAAATCTACACGGGGCCGGCCTTGTTTAGGCCGGCCCCGTGGTCTTTTGTCTGTAGTACCCTGGCTGCAAAAACGCCCCCTCGCCCGGTCAGGAACGCCGGCTTTCCCCGGCCGGTCCCCTACCCGCCGCGTTTGCGGTGCAGGGCCAGCAGGTCGCCCAGCAGGGCATACCCGGTCTCCAGGCGCCCGGCGCCGGGACCGATGAGGGTCACGTCTCCGAGCAGGTCGGTGGTGAAGGTGATGGCATTGGTGGCCCCGCTCACCGCGGCCAGGGGGTGCGCCACCGGCAGGCGCGTGGGGCGCACACTGGCCTCCACCCGGCCGTCGCGGCGTTCCACTTTGGCGATCAGCTTCCAGCGCTCACCGCCGGCCTGGGCGGCGGCGACGTCTTGCGGCGTCAGGGCGGTGATACCGGTGCGGTCTACGTCGGCCATGGTCAGGCTGGCGCCCAACAGCAGGTTGGCCAGGATGACCACCTTGCCGGCCGCATCGAAGCCTTCTACGTCGCCGGTCGGGTCGGCTTCCGCGTAGCCGCGCGCCTGGGCGTCGGCCAGGGCGTCGCCGTAGGTGGCGCCGGCTTCCATCTGGGTGAGGATGTAATTGGTCGTGCCGTTGAGGATGCCCTGCACGCGCTGCACCCCGGCGCCGGCCAGCAGTTCGCTGCCCAGGCGCAGGGAGGGCGTGCCGCTCATCACCGTGCCTTCCACGCCGATCTCGACCCCGCGGGCATCGGCCAGGGCCTTCAGCTCCGGATAGCGCAGCGCCACCGGCCCCTTGTTGGTGGTGACCACGTGTTTGCCGCTTTCGATAGCCCGGCGCAGGTGGGTGATGGCCGGCTCGCCGGTCTGGAGATCGGTGTAGCTCAGCTCCACCACGGCGTCGGCGTTGCTTTCCGAGATGGTACGCAGCGCGTCCCAGCCGTGCTCGGGCGCTGCCAGGCCATCGATCCGGCCGGTGGCGCCCACGGCTGCCAGCAGCGCTGCCGGGTCCAGGCCTTGCGGATCGTACAGGCTGCCTTTGAGCAGGTCGCTGACGGCCACGATGACCAGCTGCAGGCCGAACTGGTCGGCGATCATCCGGCCGCGATCGCGCAGGATCTGGGTGAAACCCTGTCCTACGTTTCCAAATCCAATGAGTGCCAATCGATAGGTGTCCATGCGCGTCCCTCCGGGTGATGATATGGACTTGATTATACCTGGGTTGGCGCCCTGCCGGCAGGAAACGT
>JAAZNB010000752.1 GCA_012798515.1 Chloroflexota bacterium | reverse complement strand
GGCCTGGATGGCGGTGGTGTAAGCCTGCTCGGCTGCGGCGGTGCGCCCCAGGGCAACCAGGACGTGACCTTGCTGCACCAGGGCCCATTCGTAATCCGGACGCAGCTGGATGGCCTGGTTCAGGTCGTCCAGGGCCGGCGCGTATTGCCCCAGGTCTTTCAACACCGCACCGCGCACGGCCAGCAGCCAGGCATCTGGCTCTGATTTCAGGGCGAAGGCCTGCTTGAGGTCGGAAAGCGCCGGCTTGAACTTGCCCAGGTGATGATAGGCTGCCCCGCGGTTGGCCCAGGCCTCAAACATCGTCGGGGCCAGCTGAATGGCGCGGGTCAGGAATTGGATCGCCTGGGTGTATTCGTCCAGCTCTTTGTACAGGATGCCGATCTCGCAGTACATGTGCGGCGGGTTTTCGCCCAGCCGGGCGGCGTGGATGTAGGCCTGGATGGCCTCTGGGAGCCGGCCGCCGGCGTAGAGCGCCTGGCCAAGCCAGGCATAGCCTTTGCCGTGCTCGGAATCCAGACCCACCAGGCGTTCGAAGTCCTGGACGGCCCTGGCGTGGTCGCCGGTCGCCAGGTACAGCAGGCCGCGCTCCTGGTAGCCCCAGGATTCCTGGGGGACGATGTCGATGGCCCTGTCGATGGCCGCCAGGGCCTCCGCCGGGTGGTCCTGTTCGTTGTGGAGTTGGGCCAGGGCGTACCAGCCCCAGGCGTAATCCGGGTTCAACCGGACGGCCTGTTCCAGGTCGGCCTGGCTGTCGGCGTAGCGCCCGCAGCACAACAAAGCCCAGCCACGATGCGCCAGGCCCCAGGTGGCATCCGGCTGCAAGCCGACCGATTGGTCGAAGTAAGGGATCGACTCTTCGAAGCGTCCCAGCCGGCACAGGGTGTCCCCGATGCGATCCAGCAGCCAGGTGTCCTCCGGCGTGAGCGCCAGGGCCGCGCGGTAATCTTCCAATGCCAGCTCGTGTTGGCCGTCCTGGGTGTGCAGGCTGCCCTGCCCGGCGTAGGCCCAGCTGTACTCGGGATCCAGCCGGAGGGCGCGGTCGTAGTTCTCCTGGGCTTCGGCTGTGGCGCCGGTGGCATTCAAACAGTACGCCAGGTGGGCGTAGGCCCAGGGATTGTCCGTTTTTTGCAGCAGATAGCGGCGGTACAGCTCGATGGCTGCTTCGAATTGTTTATTCAGCTCGAAGGCTTCCCCGGTGGAGAGCATGGCCTCCAGAGAAAAGGGATCGCTGGGGGTGGCGGCAGCGCGGCTGGAGTCTTCACTGGGCGGGGTGGTCATGGGAACGCTGGCTCCATGGTGAGGTGGGAACGGGACGGGGAAAAGGCGGAGATTGTGTCGCCGGCCATGATGATACCATAGTGTGGCCAATCCGGCCGGTTTACCAGGGGGCAGGCCGGCTGACGACCAGGCGCAGCGAGCCCTCAAACCAGGGCTGCCGCCGCCAGCCGCCGTAGCGCCGTTCCCAGGCGCCGGAGCGCAGGTCTTCCCCCAGCCTGGCGACGAAGCGGGCCTGGACTTCGCCGGTCACGAATCCCCAGGCAGACTGCCAACGGCGCACCTCGGGATCCAGGAAGCGCTCCGGCCGGGCGTAGTAAGCTTCGCCGAAGCCATCGGTGCAGTCGATCGGGATGGGCACCGGGTGGACGGTTACCGCCCCACCCAGGGCCGCGGCGATGACGTCCAGGGGCGGGTAGCGCCGGAATTCGGCGGCGACCAGCTCGGGAACGTAATCCGCCAGCCAGTAGCGCGCTAAGGCCTCACGCTCGAAGGTCATGACCACCACCGGTCCGCGGGCCACCCGGCGCAATTCGCCCAGCCCCTGTTCCAGGCCGGCCCATTGGTGCACAGTGATCAGGGCCATGGCGGCGTCGAACGAGCGGCTCGCCAGGGGCAGGTACTCGGCGATGGCGTGGATCGCCGGTCCCAGGGAGGGCGGGCGCTGGGCGCGCATGGCCGCCGAGGGTTCCACGGCCACCACCTGGCGGCCGGCCGGTTCGTAGGAACCTGCCCCGGCGCCCACGTTGAGCACGCTGCGGGCCGCGCCCAGGGCGGCGTGTACCCGGGCGGC
Source organism: Chloroflexota bacterium (assembly GCA_012798515.1). Lineage (GTDB taxonomy): Bacteria > Chloroflexota > Anaerolineae > Anaerolineales > Anaerolineaceae > JAAZNB01. The sequence continues at coordinate 1,277 of JAAZNB010000752.1, read as the reverse complement.
GATGCGCGGGTCGGCGCGGCGCTGGCGGGCGTAGCCCTGGCCGTACTGCTCGTAATCGAAATCCCCCGCGGGGTGAGGGTGCGTCATGGTCTTCCCTGCTGTGGGCTGCGCCCGGTGGGTCTGGAGGGTGCTATGAACTTAAAGGACCTGAGCCATGCGGTGAACATGGGATTTGAGCATCAGTATGGCCAACGCCAGACAGGTCAAGCCTGCCAGGGTTCCCCATAGGGGAATATCATGCCCCGATAGGGGTGCGCCCGACCGAACACGGCCGGCCAGGGATGCCGGCTTACCCGACTCGTCTCATGCATACCCCGGTGGTCCGCGCGGGAACGTGAAAATGGCCGCCGCCCCACACGGACACGTTTGCTGCGACCGGGGGCCGGTACGACCGGAAAAAGAGGTGCGTTGTCAACGCACCCCACAGAAGAAATCGCCCTACCCGGGACGCCGTGGCAAGGGGAGTTCATAACACGCTCTAGCCAACCTACGCCAGGCCGGTCTTCCACAGGCCGCAGAGCGACTTCTGGCTGGTCGATGTCCATCTTCCCTCCTCTCGCCGGCACGTAGCCGGGTGAATCCAACGCTGGTTTGTGCGTCTCAGAATTCGGGATAGGCCGGAAAAAGTATAAAACCCTCGTCCTGAACGGGCGCTACAGCGCATCCGCGCAGGCCATGGCTTCGATCTCGACCTTGATCCGGGGGTTGGCCAGGGCGGCCACGTAGAGCAGGGTCATGCAGGGCCGGTGGCCTGGCAGCCGGGCTGACAGGATTTCACCTCGCCGCCCGGGGTCGATGGGCTCCACCAGGAACAGCGTTAGTTTGACAATGTCCTGCATCTCCATCCCGGCCGCCTGAAGGTTCTGGTGCACGTTGTCCAGGGCCGCCTCGAACTGGGCGGCCGGGTCGTCCGGCAGGACGCCGTCCGGCTGCATGCCCACCTGGCCGGAGAGGAGCAGCCAGCGTTGCGCGCCGCTGATTTCTACCTGGTGAGCGTAGGCGGCCAGTGGGGAATGGATCGTTTCGGGGTTACGGAAGGTTTTCATGGGTATCCCTGTGTGGGGTTGCGGATCAGGTTCTGGCAACCATCATCCTTAATTATCCGCCCGGGAGCGATTCCGTCAAATGGAATTGGGCGCAGGGCAATTGCATCAAAACACTTGTTCTATGAGATTTGCTATCACCCACCCCTAAATCCCCGCCCTCAAGGGCGGGGACTTTAAAAAGAGTGCGAGATGGCTGTATCTGGCGGCACATTTTGTGCCGCCAGATACAGC
>JAAZNB010000751.1 GCA_012798515.1 Chloroflexota bacterium | reverse complement strand
GCTGTATCTGGCGGCACAAAATGTGCCGCCAGATACAGCCATCTCGCACTCTTTTTAAAGTCCCCGCCCTTGAGGGCGGGGATTTAGGGGTGGGTGATAGCAAATCTCATAGAACAAGTGTTTTGATGCAATTGCCCTGGGGTTTCCAGCGGACAGGGTGGGCCGTGGCAGGCAGAAAACCAGCAGCATCCTCCTCACCCAAGCGCGGGCGCCATTTTGCCGGCTTGCCCGGCTGTTCGTTTGGCATAAAACGATATACAATGAAATTGCCATTGACTACTCCCCTTCAACCCAATACTCGCCCCAGGAGAGCATTGTGCTGCATATACAACTCCTCGGAGCGCCGGTTGTTGTCGACCATACCCAGAACCTCGTTCGCATTACCCGGCGCATTCTGCGCGCCATGTTTTTTTACCTGGCCTGCCAAACAGACCCCACCGGGCGCTCCGATCTAATCCTCCTATTCTGGCCGGACGAGTCAGAAGGCAAAGCACGCCGCATGCTACGCGAAACGCTCAGCAAGCTGCGCGCCCAACTGCCCGACCCGGAAATCCTATGCACCGGGCAGGATCAGGTCTGGCTGGATCACAGCAAGATCCGGGTGGACGTGCTGGAATTCCTGGAGCTATACGAAGAGATCCGCCTGCTCTCGGGGCGCATCTCCAACAGCCGGCCGCTGCCCGAGCCCCTGGTGCGGCGTATGACCCAGGCGGTCGCCTTGTGGCGCGCCCCCCACTTCATGACCGGGGCCAGCCTGTTCTTCGGGAACGAATTCGAACACTGGTACCTGATGACCAGCCGCAAGCTGGAAGAGTATCACCTCACCTTGCTCGAACGGCTGGCCGATCACGCCACCGCCAGCGGAGACCTGGAGGACGGCCTGCGCTGGATTCGCCTGGCCCTGGACGCCGACGAATTCAATACCGAGCTGCACTACCGCCTGATCAACGGGCTGGTCAACCTGGGACGGCGCAGTGAGGCCCTCAGCCATTTCAACTCGCTGCAAGAGCTGTTCGGCAGCGAAGAGGCCGGGGTGCTGCCCGCCTACATGCAAGAGATCTACCAGAAACTCAACCAGCCCCTGCCCGACCCGGCCATCCCTTACCCGTACGTCTTCTGGCCCAACTCTCTGGGGCTGCACGTGCCCCTGGTGGGGCGCCGGCGCGAGCTGGCCAACCTGGAGCGCGCCTACCAGCGCGGTGGGACGGCCGTGGTGCTGGGCGAGGCCGGCATCGGCAAAACGCGCCTGATCTACGAGCTGGCGCAGATCCTGCGCCCGGCGGTGCGCCTGGTGATCGCCACCTGCCGTCCCCTGGAAACCAACCTGCCCTTCCAGCCCATCATCGACCTGATCCGCTCATCGGTCAGCGGCCAGGAACTGCACATGATCCCATCCGTGTGGCGGGCGCAGCTCACCCAGCTGACCCCGGAGCTGACCATCCTGGATGCCGAGAACAGCCCCCTGGTGCCCTCCGACAGCCCCGACGAAGTGCGCACACACCTCTTCGAGGCCCTGCACCAGCTCTTCCTGGTGCTGTCGCAGGCGGGGCGCATCCTGTTCGTCCTGGACGACGCCCAGTGGTGCGACGAGGCCACCCTGTCCCTGCTGGCCTACCTGATCGAGCGCAACTTTTTCAACCGCCGCGGCCTGCTGATTTTGGCCGCCCGGGCCGAGAGCATTTCCCCCTACCTGGAGAACTTCTTCCAGCAGATCGAGTACGCCCACTCTCCGCTGCGCGTCCCGCTGGAGCAGCTCACCAGCGATGAGACCGCCTCCCTGGCCCGCGCCGTGCTGGGCAGCACCCCGCAAGACGAGATCGTCGAGCGCCTGGTGAACGACACCGGGGGTAACCCGCTCTTCTTGCTGGAAACCCTGCGTACCGTGCTGGAGATCCGTCCCAACTTGGAAGAGCAGCAGGCCCTCGACCGCCTGCCCATTGCCGGCAGCATCCAGAACGTGGTGCAGGAGATGTTGCGCCAGATGTCGCCCACTGCGCTGCAAGTCCTGTCGCTGGCGGCCATCTTCGGGCGCGAGTTCTCCCCCCATCTGCTGGAAGCCGCCACCCGGCTCGAACCCGAAGCGCTGGTGCAGGCCCTGGAGGAGCTGGAAAGGCACCACCTGATCCGCTATTCCCCGTCTCCCAACGGGACCCTGACCTACGGGTTCGTCCACAACAAGATCCGCGAAGTGCTGCTCGGCGAGCAAAGCCCGGCGCGCCTGCGCCTGCTGCACCTGCGCGCCGCCCGCGCCCTGGAACAGCTCTACGGGCGAGACAGGCAGTACGCTGCCGTGCTGGCCCGCCACTACGAGGCCGCCGACGAGCGCCGCCAGGCCTTCGACTGCTGGCTGAATGCCGCCCAGCACGCCCGGCGCCTGTTCGCCCGCACAGAAGCCTATTACGGGTTCATGCAGGCCCAGGCCATCCTGTCCCAGATGAACTACAACCTGCCGGAAGAATCCATCTATCACCTGTACTCTTCCTGGGGCCAGCTGGCGATCGATTTCTGCGACACGGAAGCCATGCACCAGATCTTCACCACCGCGCTCAACATCGGCAAGACCCACCAGAGCCCGCTGCTGACCGGCTGCGCCCTGAACGGCCTGGCCGAGACGGCCCTACAGGTGGGCCAGCTCGACAAAGCGCAGGGCCTCATCGAGCTGGCCATGTTCTACCTGGAACAATCCGAGTACCTCTACGAACGCATCCTGGCCTACAACCGCCTGGGAGCCATCCTCTCGACCCTCAACCACAACACCCTGGCCATCGAGCCGCTGCAAAAATCCTTGCAATTGAGCAAGAACAACCGCGACGCCCGCCTGGTGGAGGCCAGGATCCAGACCGGTTACAAGTTGGGCATGGTGTACATCCGCCTGGGCCAGCCAGACGAGGCAGTCAAGGTCCTCCAGGAATCGCTGCTGGAAAGCCAGTACACTTTCTACACCCCGGGCGAAATGTGGTCCTACGGCATGCTGGCCTATGCCCTGTACTACCTGGGCCAGTACGAAAACAGCCTGGAACACATCGAAACGGCCTTGCCCAAGGCCGAGGCCTTCCAGAACTGGCGCCTGGCCGGTTACATGTACCT
>JAAZNB010000165.1 GCA_012798515.1 Chloroflexota bacterium | reverse complement strand
TTGGACAAAGTTTATACAACCCGTATCTTGTATGCCCCTATTGGGGTTATCTTTGAAGTACAGGCGGGTGTCCGGCGCTGGCAGGCGCTGGTCGACCAGCGCCAAGGCTTAACCTATGCCCTGGTCGCCGCCGGAACACTCGAAATGCAGCCCGTCTGTTTTGATTTAACTGCCGACGCCCATCTTGCGAGAAATTGATAGCCTTCCTCGCCTAAAATACTGCGAAGGTGTGGAGATAATACTGAATGCAGATTGAAGAGATTGAGCACATGAACGAACACAACCGGCTGGACGATATGCGCGCCACGGCACTCCAGGGCGGCGGCCAGGCCCAGATCGACAAACAGCATTCGAAAGGCAAGAAGACGGCTCGCGAGCGGATCGAAACCCTGCTCGATACCGATACGTTTCATGAAACCGACATGTTCGTCACCCACCGTGCTGTGGGTCTGGGGATGGAAAAATCCCACCCCCTCACCGATGGCGTGGTCACCGGCTGGGGTAAGGTCGATGGGCGCATCGTCTACGTCTACGCCCAGGATTTCACCATCTACGGTGGTTCATTGGGCAAAGAACATGGGCTGAAGATCGCCCGCCTCATGGACCTGGCCTACCAGAACGGCGCCCCGGTGATTGGCTTGAACGATTCCGGCGGGGCGCGCATCCAGGAAGGGGTAGACTCCCTGGCTGCCTATGGGGAGATCTTCTTGCGTAACACCCGCTCTTCCGGGGTCATCCCGCAAATCTCTGTCATCCTGGGACCCTGCGCCGGCGGGGCAGTCTATTCCCCGGCCATCACCGACTTCATCTTTATGGTGGAGAATTACGCCTACATGTTCATCACCGGCCCGGAAGTGGTCAAGGCCGTCACCCACGAAGACGTCGATTTCGAGACCCTGGGGGGCGAGAGCATCCATCGCGCCCGTAGCGGCGTGGCCCATTTCACCGGGCCGGACGAAGACGCTGTACTGGGCCAGGTGCGCCTGCTGCTCTCCTACCTGCCTTCCAACAACCTGGCGCCGGCCCCCTACGTCCCCCCACAAGACTCGCCCACCCGCGAAACCACGGAGCTGGAAGACGTCGTCCCGGACGAACCGAACAAATCTTACGACGTGCACGACGTAATCAACCTGCTCATGGATAGCGACTCTTTCCTGGAGGTACAACCGGATTACGCCCAGAACATCGTGGTCGGGTTTGCCCGCCTGGATGGTTACCCGGTGGGGATCATCGCCAATCAACCCGACATATTGGCCGGCGTGCTGGACATCAACAGCTCAGACAAAGCCGCCCGCTTTATCCGCTTCTGCGATTCCTACCACATTCCCCTGGTGACCCTCGTGGACACCCCCGGCTTCCTGCCCGGCGTGGAACAGGAACACGGCGGCGTGATCCGTCACGGGGCCAAGTTGATCTATGCCTACGCCGAGGCGACCGTGCCCAAGGTGTCTATCATCCTGCGTAAGGCTTACGGCGGGGCCTACATCGTAATGAGCTCCAAGCACCTCCAGGGCGACCTTAATTTTGCCTGGCCTAACGCCGAGATTGCCGTGATGGGCCCCGAGGGCGCTGTGCAAATCGTGTTTCGTAAAGAACTCGCCAACGGCAACGCCGCCGAGATCAAGGCCGAAAAGACGCGCCAGTACCGCCAGGAATTCGCCAACCCCTATGTGGCCGCCTCGCTCGGATACCTGGACGACGTGATCTATCCGCGTGAAAGCCGCCAGAAGTTGATCGCCGCCCTGGAAAGCCTGCGCAACAAGCGCCAGGCTACCCCGCCGCGCAAACACGGCAATATTCCCCTGTAAGGTAGGAGCACGATGAAAGTACTGGTTGCAAACCGTGGCGAAATCGCCCTCCGTATCTTACGCACCTGCCGGGAATTGGGGTTCCCCGGAGTAGCGGTATATTCGGACGCCGACCGTGAGGCGCTGCATACTCGCTACGCCGACGAAGCCGTCTACCTGGGGCCTACCCCGGCCGCCGAGAGTTACCTGAACACCGCGGCCGTGTTGAAAGCCGCCCTGGAATGCGGCGCAGAGGCCATCCACCCCGGCTACGGCTTCCTGTCCGAAAACTCAGGCTTCGCCCATGCCGTGGAAGAAGCCGGTCTCAAGTTCATCGGCCCGCGCCCTGAGACCATTGAACTCACCGGCGATAAACTGGCCGCCCGCCGTATCGCCCGCCAGGCCGGCCTGCCCGTACTGCCCGGCCCGGACATCCCCATCCACGACGCCATCCCCACCGACCTGCAAGAGCAGGTGCACTTCCCAGTGCTCATCAAGGCCGTCGCAGGCGGCGGCGGGCGCGGCATCCGCCTGGCCAACTCGCTGGACGAGCTGAACGGTATGATCACTGCGGCCCGCGCCGAAGCCATGGCTGCTTTTGGCGACGACACCGTCTACCTGGAGCCCCTGGTACAACAGGCGCGCCACCTGGAGGTCCAGGTGCTGGGCGACGGCAACGGCTGCTTCACCATCATCGGGGAACGCGAATGCTCCATCCAGCGCCGGCGCCAGAAATTGATCGAGGAATCACCCGCCCCCGGAATCAGTAACAAGCTGCGCCATAAGCTCTTCCACGATGCTTTGAAATTGTGCGAAGCGCTGAATTATCGCAGCCTCGGCACGGTGGAATTCTTGCTGGACGACAAGGGTCATTATTATTTCATCGAAGTCAATCCCCGGATCCAGGTCGAGCACCCCATCACCGAGGCCGTCTACGCAGTAGACCTGGTGGCCGCCCAGCTCCAGCTGGCAGCCGAGGGCAGCCTGCGCTACACCCAGGACCAGATTACCCCGCGTGGCTCGGCTATCGAGGCCCGCATCCTGGCCGAAGACCCCGAAATGGGCTTTTTACCCGCCACGGGCGATATCACGTACCTGCGCTTCCCGGGTGGCCCGGGCATCCGCATCGACAGCTCCCTGTACACGGGGATGCCCGTCACTGCCGATTACGACTCCCTGATAGCCAAGGTCATCGCCTGGGGCGAGGATCGCGACCTGGCCATCCGCCGCCTGCGCCGGGCGTTCAAGGAACTTCAAATCGGCGGGATTCCCACCGACATCGATTTCCTGTCTCAAGTGGTCGATTCGGAGAGTTTCATCGAAGGACGCGCCAACACGACCTACCTGGACCACTTCCAACCCTCTCGCCCGAGTGAGGAAGAAGCCCTGGAGAAAGAAGCCGCCCTGGCCGCTGCCATTCTTACCTACACCTCGGCCCTGGAAAATCACGCCGCCCAACCCGTTGCCACCGATTACTGGCAGGTCACTGCCTGGCGCGAACAGATGCACGGCCTTATTTGACATTTTTATACACAAGCAATCATCTCTACCCTCGAACCTGCGGTACCTGGTTCATAAGAAGGCAAACAAATGGCTACGTATAAAGTCTATATCGGCAAACGCGAATATCAGATCGAGATTTCCAAGACCCAGGTCTTGATCAACGGAGAACCGGTCGACGCGAACTTGCTGCGCCTGAATGACCTGGGTTTATATCTGCTCAAACGGGGTGAACAACAACGCGAGCTGCACGTACACTCCAAGGGCAACAGCACCTACGCCATTATGACCAACGGGCGTCACATCATCGCCCAGGTCGAACGGGAAGGAGTCGGGAACGCCAAACGGGACAAAGCTCAGGCGGAAGGCGACCTGGTAGCGCCCATGCCGGGCATGGTGGTCAGCGTGCCGGTCAAAGAAGGTGAAATGGTCGATAAGGGCCAGGTGCTGGTGGTGCTGGAATCAATGAAAATGCAGATGGAAATCCGGGCCCCCTTCGCTGGTCGGGTGATCAAGCTGTCCATCGAGGCCAAATCACTGGTCGACAAAGGCACCCTGCTGGCCCAGGTGGGTCAGAGTTAAAGAACACGCCCGCTTGGGGGAGGGCGTCTGCCCGGGCGCCACAATCCATCCCGTTGCCTCCCCCGGGCGTCACCAACCTCGTTTTACCATTGGATTCAGGTCTCAGCAACCTGCATTCTTCCGGCTCCACCCTGCTCCCAGGGCAATACCGGCCACGTGGTTCAACCTTACCGCTTACGCTTCGCCCATCCTCGTGCCGATCTCCTGGTCGGGGGCCATATCTATCTCCCAACCGTTGGTTTACTCAATCTAATTGCTGCCCTGGTGCGAAGACGGGGGAGGATTTTACCGCCCACAGGGAACCTCCAGGCCGGTCGTCTATCCGCTGCCACGGTAAAAAGCGGTACAATAAACCCGTCGGAAGGCCAGATACCTCCGGCTAAAGATTCTATCCAGGACAGAGATCCGTATGACGACCAACCAGGTATTCGACGCGCTGTTGCTCCTCGCCCGGCCGGCAGCCGGTAAGAGCGAAATCATCCGTTATTTGAAAAACTTAAGCCTGGAGGATAGAATCCGGCGCTTTCATGTGGGGGACATCCGTGAAATCGACGATTTTCCCATGCTGTGGACCTGGTTCGAAGAAGACGATGTCCTGGAA
>JAAZNB010000750.1 GCA_012798515.1 Chloroflexota bacterium | reverse complement strand
TTCGCTGCCGATCTCTTCCGCATGTATTCGTATTATGCAGAGAGCAAGCACTGGTCGGTCGAAATCTTATCCGCCAACGAGATCGGAATCGGCGGATACAAAGAGATCATCTTCCTGATCAAAGGCAAAGGCGCCTACTCACGGCTCAAATATGAATCTGGCGTCCACCGTGTACAACGCGTACCGGCTACCGAAGCAGCCGGGCGGATCCACACCTCCACCGTGACCGTGGCCGTATTGGCCGAAGTAGAGGACGTGGACATCAAAATTCCCGAGACCGACATTCGTATGGAAGTTTATCGTTCCGCCGGGGCCGGTGGCCAGAACGTGCAGAAGAACTCCACCGCGGTACGTATCACCCACCTGCCCTCCGGGATCGTGGTCAACTGCCAGGACGAGCGTTCCCAGTTACAGAATCGCCTGCGGGCTTTGAGCATTCTACGGGCGCGCCTGTTCGAGATCGAAGAACAAAAACGCCAGCAAGAATTGGAAGCCGCCCGCCGCTCACAGGTTGGCACCGGGGAACGCTCCGAAAAGATCCGTACATACAATTACCCGCAGTCCCGGGTAACCGATCATCGCATCAACGTTTCATCTTTCAACCTGCCGGGTGTGATGGACGGGAACCTGGATATCTTTATCGAGGAATTATCACTCCGAGATGAAACCGATCGACTCGCCATGGCCGGTTCCGAGGACGACGACGATTGATCTGCGCGCCTGGCTAAAGCGGGCCACGCAGCGGCTGGCCGCCAGCAGCGACTCGGCCGGGCTGGACGCCCAGGTATTGCTGGCGGCGGTGCTCGAACAGCCACGGGCCTGGATTGCTGCGCATGCCGAGGCCAGCCTCACCCAACCCCAACTGGAACAGCTGGAAACCTTGCTCGAAAAACGAGCCCAGGGTGAGCCCCTGCCTTATCTGTTAGGGCATTGGGAATTTTACGGCCGCGATTTCGTCGTAGCGCCCCAGGTATTGATCCCTCGACCGGAAACCGAACTGCTCGTCGAACAGGCCCTCGACTGGCTCCGCCGGTTCCCCACCCGGCGGTTGGCGGCCGACGTGGGCACCGGGTCGGCGGCTATCGCCATTAGCCTGGCCGTGGGCATCCCCGGGCTGCGCGTCACGGCCGTGGATCTTTCATTCCCGGCGTTACAGGTCGCCCAAACCAACACACGACGCCATGCTTGCACCGGGCAGGTAGACCTGGTTCAAGGGAATCTCTTGACTGCCCTGGCCGGCCCTTTCGACCTGGTATGTGCCAACCTGCCTTACATCCCCGGCCCACTGCTCTCTCAGCTGGAAGTGGCTCGTTTCGAGCCCCGCCTGGCCCTGGATGGTGGACCGGATGGCCTGGTATGGGTCAGGCTGCTGCTGGAGGACGCCCCCCGCTGGCTGGCTCCCCAAGGCCTGATGTTGCTGGAAATCGAAGCCAGCCAGGGTGAAACGGCCCTGGCTGCCGGTAAACAGTTCTTCCCCACGGCAGACGTGACGGTCATTGCCGATTACTCCCAGCGCCCGCGCCTGCTCAAAATCCAGTCATAGATCGATTCCAAACGAAAGATGAGTATCGCCCCCATGCCGTCGCATTTCGAAATCTTACCCGTCGAACACCCCCATTCCATCCGCCGGGCGCGTCTCCT
>JAAZNB010000749.1 GCA_012798515.1 Chloroflexota bacterium | reverse complement strand
GTCTCCCCGGCGGGCGGCGGGGCAAAGGGGAACTTGGCCCGGTAACGCGCCTCGGCCTCGGACGCCTCGGCCCCCGGGGACACGGCGTGCACCGTACCGCGCAGGGACAAGGTCTGTGCCTCTGCCGGACGGCGCGTCTGCGCCAACAGGCTGACCGCGGCGTGCGGGTCAGCCTGCACGTCCCGGGCCAGCGCGCCATCCGGTGCGGCGTAGAAATACAGGCGCGACCCCACCCCGGCGACGAAGAACACCGCCGCGGTGTGCGGCCGGCCGTCGCGGCCCACGGTGGCCAGCGTCAGGGCCGGCAGGGCCAGCAGCGCCGCCCGGGTGGCATCTTCCCCGGTTGGCGGGGCGGATACCCCGCTCCAGGTGTGGTACCACGCATTCTCGATCCCCAGCCGGGCCAGCACTCGCCCGACCAGGTTATCCACCACGTCGTCCAGGCTGGCCGGGCGGGTGTAAAAAGCCGGCACCGGGGGGAACAAGATCGCCCCGGCGGCGGCGGCCAGTTCCATCAGGCGCACGTGACCCGGGTGCAGCGGCGTTTCCCGCACCACCAGCAGCAGCGGGCGGCCCTCCTTGAGGGTCACGTCGGCGGCGCGCTGCAGCAGGTTGTCGGCGTAGCTGTTGGCCACCGCCGACAGGGATTTGATCGAGCAGGGGATGATCACCATCCCCAGGGTGGGGAAAGACCCCGAGGCGATCGCCGCCCCGATGTCCTTGGGGCTGTAGCTGTAATCGGCCAGGGCCATCACCTGGCTCGCCGTATAGTGCGTCTCCTGATGGATGGTGATGTGCGCCGAGGAGGTCAACACCAGGTGGCTCTCCACCCCAACCTGTTTCAATGCTTCCAGGAAACGGATCCCCAGCAGGGATCCCGAGCTCCCCGAGATGCCTACGACCAGCCGCCTTTTGTCCATACACCTGTCCTACGAACGAAATTTTTACAGGATTAGATTATCCTCGAACTTTCCCCCCACCGCAAGCCGGTAACTTTTGGCCGGGATCCCCGCCGGGAGGTTCGATGAACTGACGGTGCGGCTTGCCTGCCAAGGTGGAGATTGCCGCCCCCGGCCAGAACGCCGAGGACCCCGCTGCGCTCGCAATAACAGGGAAGGGGGCCACCTCGCGAATAACCCAAAAGGGTACATTTCTGTCGAATCTGCACAGATACGCACCCACCCCATTGACAAGGGGTGTTCTTTGTACTTTAATGTTGTTAACCCACGTTTACTGTAGCCGGACAATTTACACACTGACTATACAGAATGGAACCCGAGGTTCCGAAAACTTCCCTAATGGCCCCACTTTCCGCTCCGGATCGTGACCCCTCTACCCGGGATGCAGCTTCACTCACGAAAGGTCGTGGATGCTTAAACCTGGTCTAAACATCATCCCCTCCCTGCCGGTCGCCGACATCCTGGCCACCGTCAAGGCCGCCGAAGACATCGGATACGATTACTTCCTGCTGGCCGACGAAGGCTTCATGCAAGACGTCTACGTGGTGCTGGGCGCCGCGGCGCGGGAGACCACCCGCATCCGCCTTGGCCCGGTGACCAACGGCTACACCCGCCACCCGGCGGTCACGGCCGCCGCCCTGGCCAGCCTGGACGAGATCTCCGCCGGGCGCGCCTTCGTCACCCTCATCCCCGGCGGCTCCTTCGTGCTCAAGCCCATGAACATCCCCCGCCAGGCGCCCGTGCAGGTCATCCGCGAGAGCATCACCGTCATGCGCCGCCTGTGGAGCGGCGAGACCGTCACCTGGCAAGGCGAGCGCTTCCAGCTCGACCAGGCCCGCCTGACCGCGCCCCCCCGGGAGCAGATCCCCATCTGGATCGCCCCACGCGCCGAACGCATGCTGGAGCTGGCCGGCGAGCTGGGCGACGCGGCGCTG
>JAAZNB010000748.1 GCA_012798515.1 Chloroflexota bacterium | reverse complement strand
TTTTGTGCCGCCAGATACAGCCATCTCGCAGAAAAATCTTTTCTCCCCCTCTGCGCGGCGCTTTTGGCCGCGGAGAGGGGGCCGGGGGGAGTGGCAAAAGTCCGCAAATGCATCTGGCAATTTAGATGCGTTTACCCTGCTGGAAACCCGGTTCGCCAGAGCAGGGCGGCGAAAACCGGGTATAATGAGACCGCCTCAGCTTGCGAGGACGATTTCGCCAGGAGCTAGAAATGCCGCTTGAGATCGTGGTTGGAACACAATGGGGGGATGAAGGCAAAGGACGAATTGTCGACTTATTGGCTAAACGGGCCGACCTGGTCGTACGCTACAACGGCGGCGACAACGCCGGCCATACCGTTACCGTAGACGAGCATACCTTTAAGCTGCACCTGATCCCCTCCGGGGTCATCCATGCCCACACCTTTGGCGTACTGGGCAACGGCATGGTGATCAACCCGGCCACCCTGATCAAAGAGATGGACATGCTGCGCTCGGCCGGCGTGGAAATCAACCCGCAGCGCTTGAGCCTCTCGTATGCGGCTCACCTGATCACGCCCATGCACCAGGCGCTCGACCGGGCCCAGGAGATCAGCCGCGGCCAGGGCCAGATCGGCACCACCGGCCGGGGCATTGGCCCGGCCTACGCCGACAAGGCTTCGCGCCGCGGCCTGCGCGTGCAGGACATGCTGGATGGCGACGCTTTGTGCGAAAAGCTGCGCCAGCACATCCGCGAGGGCAACCTGTGGCTGGAGCGCCTGTACGGGGCCCAGCCGCTCGACGAACACAGTGTGGTAGAGGAATACAGCGCCTACGCCGCCACCTTGCGCCCCTACATCAGTGACGGCGGCGCAATGGTATGGAAAGCCCTCTCGGAGGGCAAGTGCATCCTGGCCGAAGGCGCCCAGGGTACCCTGCTGGACCTGGACTTTGGCACCTATCCCTACGTGACCAGCTCCAACCCGACTGCCGCCGGGGCCTTGTTGGGCATGGGCATCGGCGCCGTCCCGGCCAAGTGCGTCATCGGCATCACCAAGGCCTTCCAGACCCGCGTGGGCGAGGGACCTTTCCCCACCGAGTTGAGCGGCGAGATGGCCGGCCGCCTGCGTGGCACCGGGGCCAACCCCTGGGATGAATTCGGCACCACCACCGGCCGCCCGCGGCGCGTGGGCTGGCTGGACGGCGTGCTGCTGCGTTATGCCGTGCGCACCAACGGCCTGACTGAGCTGACCCTCACCAAGCTGGACATTCTCAGTGGGCTGCCGCACATCCATTTCTGCACCAGCTACACCACGCCCTCCGGCCAGAGCTTCGACGACCTGCCCTACGGGCCGGCCGATCTGTCCGATTTTTCTCCGGTATATGAAGAATTGCCCGGCTGGCAGGAAGACGTCAGCCGCGTGCGGCGTTGGGACGACCTGCCGGCGCCGGCGCGCGAGTATATCCGCCGCATCGAAGCGGTCAGCGGCGTGCCCGTGCGGCGCATCTCGGTCGGGCCAGAACGTGATCAGGTGATCGAGATCGAGTCGTGAGACGTGGATTTTCCCTGCTGCTCTGCCTGGTTTTATCCTGGCTGACAGCCGGATGTTTCGAAGTTTCCAGTACAGAAGATATCGATATGACCCCGCCGGAGCCCAGCGCCACGCTGTCTCCGACGGCAACGATTGATTGGTTCCCGGCCTCCGCCACGCCTACGCGCGCGCCTACCCATACCATGGCCCCCACCCCGGACCAGCGGCCCGGGGTGACCGGCCAGATCCTGGCGGACGATTTTACCCATCTCGAGACCTGGCAGACGCTCAACAGCCAGGTCGGCAACGTGACCTTCGGCCGCGAGGAGCTGACCATCGCCGTGGCGCAGCCCAAGGGCCAGCTGTTCAGCCTGCGCAATGCCCCGGTGCTCACCGATTACTACCTGGAAATCACCGCCACGGCCAGCCTGTGTCGCAGCGGTGACGTGTATGGCCTGCTGCTGCACGCCAACTCGGACCGTGATTTTTACCGCTTTCTGATCGGTTGCAACGGGCAGCTGCGCCTGGAGCGGGTCAAAAACGCCGAGGTGGTTCTGCTGCACGATTGGACGGTCAGCGGGCAGGTGCCGCCCGGTTCGCCGCTGGTCAGCCGCATCGGCGTGTGGGCTTATAACCAGGAGATGCGCTTCTTTATCAACGGCGTGTTCCAATTTTCGGCCGTGGACCCCGTGTTCCGCAGCGGTACGTTGGGTATCTTTGCCCGCTCCGGCGGGCAGACGGCGCTCAGCGTCAGCTTTTCGGCCCTGGACATCTACCGCCTGGACGCGGACGCCATTCCTCCCACCCCTACCGTCACCCCCACTCCCACGCGCACCATCCCCGGCGTGACCCTGCCGCCCACCCGGGCCACCCCCGTCCCCGGCGGCTGAGCCGGGCGG
>JAAZNB010000747.1 GCA_012798515.1 Chloroflexota bacterium | reverse complement strand
CCGATCGCCAGCCCGGCGCCTTCCCCCACCGAAAAGCTGGTGCTGTTCACCGAGCACCGCGACACGCTCAACTACCTCAATGACCGCATCAGCACGTTGTTTGGCAGCCAGGCAGCGCTGGTGATGATCCATGGTGGCCTGGGCCGCGAAGAACGCCTGAAAGCCCAGGAGGCCTTCAAGTTCGACCCCCAGGTCAGGGTGCTGCTGGCCACCGACGCCGCCGGCGAAGGCATCAACCTGCAACGCGCGCACCTGATGGTCAACTATGACCTGCCCTGGAACCCCAACCGCCTGGAGCAGCGCTTTGGCCGCATCCACCGCATCGGGCAGACCGAGGTCTGCCACCTGTGGAACCTGGTCGCCGAAGAAACGCGCGAAGGCGATGTCTACCGCCGGCTGCTGGATAAACTCGAACAGGCCCGCCTGGCGTTGGGCGGCCAGGTCTTCGACGTGCTGGGAAAGCTGCAATTCGAGGGCAAACCCTTGCGCGACCTGCTGATCCAGGCCATCCGTTACGGCGACAGGCCCGAGACGCGCGCTTACCTGACCACCGTGGTGGACCGCGCCCTGGACCGGGAACAGATCACCGCTTTGATCGCCGATCGCGCCCTGGCGCACGACGTGATGGACGCCAGCCGGGTACAGCGTATCCGGGTGGACATGGAGCGCGCCGAGGCCCGCCGCTTGCAACCGCACTACATCGAGTCCTTCTTCCTGGAGGCCTTCAAGCAGTTGGGCGGCGGGGCCCACCAACGCGAGCCCCGCCGTTACGAAATCACCCACGTGCCGGCCACCATCCGCCATCGCGACCGGCTGATCGGCGCCGGCCAACCGGTGCTGTCGCGTTACGAACGCATCGCCTTCGAAAAAAACCTGATCTCGCCCCAGGGCCAGCCCCTGGCGGCCTTTGTCTGCCCGGGGCACCCGCTGCTGGATGCGGTCATCGACCTCACCCTCGAGCGTTACCGGGATCTGCTGAAGCGCGGCGCGGTCCTGGTGGATGAAAAAGACCCGGGCACCCAGCCCCGCGTCATGTTCTACCTGGAACACACCATCCAGGACGCCGGCCTGACCCGTTCGGGAGAACGGCGGGCCATCTCGAAGCGCATGTTGTACGTCGAGCTGGATTCCGCCGGGAACACCCACCACATCCATTATGCCCCCTACCTGGATTACCGCCCGCTGCAGGCGGGTGAGCCGGGCGTGGAGGATCTCCTCAGCCGGCCCGAATGCAGCTGGATTTCCCCCGGCCTGGAGCGGCAGGCCCAGGCGTACGCCGTCGCCCACGTGGTCCCCGAACATCTCAAAGAGGTGCGTGACGCCCGCCTGGCGCTGATCGCCAAAACCGAGGCGGCCGTCAAGGATCGCCTGACCAAGGAGATGATCTACTGGGATCATCGCGCCGAAGAGCTCAAGCTTCAGGAGCAGGCCGGGAAACCCAACGCCAGGCTGAACTCGGAGGAAGCACGCAAACGCGCCGACACCCTGCAAGGCCGCCTGCAGAAACGCATGGCAGAATTGAAACTCGAAGCCCAGATCTCCCCCCTGCCCCCGGTCGTATTGGGTGGTTTCCTGGTGATCCCGGCCGGGCTGATCGCCCAGATGACGGGCGCCTCCACGCCATCCCCGGCGGCCGGCGCTGCCCCGCCCGCCGTCGACACGCAGGCGGCCGCCGCCCGGGCTCGCCAGATCGTCATGGAGGTCGAACGAGGCCTGGGATATGAGCCCGTGGATCGCGAATTCGAAAAACTGGGCTACGACATCGAAAGCCGGGACCCCAACGCCGCCGGCCCGGACGCCGGGCGTTTGCGCTTCATCGAGGTCAAAGGCCGGGCCGCCGGCGCAGACGTGCTCACCGTGACCCGCAACGAGATCCTCTATTCGCTCAACCAGCCGGAGGATTTTATCCTGGCCATGGTCGAATTCGGCGCCGGTGGG
>JAAZNB010000164.1 GCA_012798515.1 Chloroflexota bacterium | reverse complement strand
GTGACATTTTCTTTCTTGATCGCCGCACCGACGATCAACGAGGTGGCGTTGGTGATGCTCTTTGGCCTGTTTGGCTGGAAGGTTGCCGGGCTGTATATCTTCTCGGGATTGGCGATTGCGGTGATTGCCGGGCTGATCATTGGCCAAATGCATCTGGAACGCTACGTCGAAGATTTTGTCTGGAAGGTTCAAACCAGCCACGCCGGTGTGGAAGAGAAACTGACCTGGGTGGAGCGGATACAGCGGGCCTGGGAAGCCGTAAAAGAGATCGTCGGCAAAGTATGGTTGTACGTGGTGATCGGTATCGCAGTAGGCGCCGGGATCCACGGCTATGTGCCGGAAAGTGCCCTGGTGGGCATCATGGGCAAGCAAGCCTGGTGGTCGGTGCCGGCGGCGGTGCTGTTGGGCGTGCCGCTGTATTCCAATGCTGCCGGGGTGATTCCCATCGTGAGTGCGTTGATGGAAAAAGGCGCCTCGCTGGGCACCGTGCTGGCGTTTATGATGTCCGTGGTGGGCTTGAGCTTACCCGAAACCATCATTTTACGCCGGGTGCTCAAGCCCCAACTCATCGGTGTTTTTATCGGTACGGTCGCGATCGCAATTATCTTGACCGGTTATCTGTTCAACCTTGTCCTATAAACCGTCCACGTGTTGCAGGGTAGCGACGACGGAAAACAATCGTCGCAGGTACGTGCCGTCGCTCTGTATCTACCTGGCGCGGCACGCTTTACCCTGGTTGGTTTACGCTCGCCATTTCCCCCGGCTGACCGGTCTGCTGAGCCAGCCAATCGCGCACTTTCTGATCGATCTGGTCCCGGACCTGGCGAAACCCGGCTAACTTTTCTGCATCGCTGCCTTCAAAAGCAGCCGGATCTTCAAAGGACCAGTGCAAGCGCTGGTTCACGCCCGGCCAATTGGTTGGACAGTTCTGTTCGGCTTTATCACAAACGGTAATCAGGTATTGAAAGAGCACCTTTCCCAGGTAAACGCTCACACTTTTGGAGGTTTGTCCGGTCAGGGGAAGGCCAACCTCTTCCATTACCTGAACCGTCAGTGGGTGGATGCCTTTGGGCTCCAGCCCGGCGCTGTGCACTTCAAAATGATCGCCTGCGTAATGGCGCAGAAACGCTTCAGCCATCTGGCTACGGGCAGAATTCCCCGTACAGAGAAACAAGACGCGAGTTTTGTTATTCATTGGCTTACTCCATTACGGTTTCATGGGTTTGAAATGATTGTAGATAGGCCGGGATTTGGCGGCGAATGTCATCCCGCACCTGTCGAAATGCGGCCAGCTTCTCCGTCTCGGTACCTGCTGCTTGCGCCGGGTCGGGGAAGCCGATATGCTCGCGTTTCCCTTTCCCTAACCAGACCGGACAGTTTTCTGCGGCATCATCACAAACCGTGATGACTACGTCGAAGTCCTGGCCGCGGAAGCGCTCAATCGATTTCGATTCGCCGGTATGCTGGATCCCAATTTCGTCCAATGCTTTTACTGCCAGGGGGTGAACAAAACCGGAAGGTTGCGTACCTGCGCTGAAGGCCTGCCAGTGGTCGCCCAGGTCATGGTTGATGATGGCCTCTGCCAGCTGTGAGCGGCACGAATTGCCGGTGCATAATATGAGTACCCGTTTTTTGGCCATTATGGGTGTCTCCTTTTCCAATCCGTGATCTACGGCGAAATATGGATGGCCGTCGTTGTATCAATATATATTATATCAATTTATATTGATATATCAATCCAATCAGGTTAACAATTGGTAAAACCGATCTGCTTTAAAGAAAAAACTCCGGGAAAGGTTGGGTCCCGGAGCCTGGATATCACCTCATGGGTTGTTTAAGGATCGGCCTTGCCTGCCGGCCTGATCCCGAAGAGAAAATAATCCACACGTTCTTCCAACTCCGCTGCCGTGGCACGGAAGGTCTGCAAGTGGTTTTCAGACGCGCCAGATGGTGAGACCGGGTCGGCAATACTCCAATGGATTTGAACCGGGTTTCCAGGAAACGTGGGGCAGCTCTCCCGGGCGAGATCGCACACCGTAATGACGTAATCAAACTGCTGGCTCAGAAACGCCTCCAGGCCTTTCGACTGCTGGCCATGAATATCAATTTGATGTTCGGCCATCACCTGAATCGCGTTCGGGTGGACCGGAAGCGGGTCGGTTCCAGCGCTCAGGGCCTGGATTTGATGGTGGCTTTTGTCTCTCAGGAACCCCTCCGCCATCTGGGACCGGGCGCTGTTATGCGTGCACAGAAACAGCACACGGTAGGGGAAGAAGGACCGGGCAGCCCCTGGATCGGCAACCAGGCCGGGATGAAGCTCCGTTTCAGTGGTTTTAAATTCATTCCGAATCTGGCCCCAATTGACCCCGTAATATACCTCACGCCCATCCGCGATCGAGCGATGCTCCACAATAAGCCCGTGCTCGTGGAGCTTGTGCAGGTGATAAGACACCAGGTTTTGGGGTTGGTGGAGTAACGCAGACAGTTCCTGCACGCGCATATCGCTGTGGGTCAGGTGGCCCAGTATATTCCACCGCAGGTTGTTCGCTAACAACTTGAAGATCGCCGGAGCTCCATTTTTAACCATAATGTGATTATATATCAATTTGCATTGATGGAATACGAACCCGGGCTTTGATCTTTTAACGGAACATTGGCGTGAACAAGGCGCATTTCCGCTGCCGGTGAGCCGTTACTACTCGCCGTGTGGCTGACAAGTTGTACGGTGACGCCTGATGCGGTGGTTGATGAAACCATCCTACCATCCAATATGGTTACATTAATATCCAGGACAGAACCGTCCCCCCGCGATGACAATCGCGCCCCTTGTTCCCTCACCGGTCCTGGTAACCCCATCCCTGCAACTGCCTGCTGCAACCCAGTGGTCCATGGATCCAGACCCCCTACAAATTGAGGTGATGCGGCAACAGGCCTACCCGGGCAGCCCAATCACTTTTGAACAGACCCTCTCCCCAGGCGCGAACTACAACCGGGATAAAAAAATCCTCTTTGAGGATGGCTGCACTTCGAGCAACCCTCAAAGAGGAAGCGACGGTTAGAAAAGCTAGTTATGGTTGCACGAAAGCTACATCCGCAGCCATGCCCGGCTTGAGCAAGCCTTCTTCATTGGGAACCTGGATCTTGACTGCATAGACGGTCGCCTTGCGCCCGTCCACAGTCTGCACGTTGCGAGGGGTGAACTCCGCCTCACTGGAGATGAATTGTACCTGGCCGGTAAAAATTTGCCCCGGGAATGAATCTACATTAATAGACACCTGCTGTCTCAGTTGGATCTGCCCGTAGCGGTCTTCTGGGATATAGACGGTCAGCGTCACCGGATCGAGCTGGGTGATCACCAGCACCGTTCCGCCGGCGGCGATCATTTCACCATGCTCCAGGTTGCGCGAGGAGACGACCCCGGCCTGGGGCGCTTTGACGGCGCACTTTTCGATTTGCAGATCGAGCTGCCGGAGGGCGGCGTTAGCCTGGACCAGGCTGTTCTGGGCCTGGGTCACCGCGGCCTGGGCCTGCTCCAGGCCCGTTTCGGCCACCTGGAGCTGTATCGATTGGTCCCCGGTTTGTAAGCTGCCCAACCGCTCCAGGGCATTATCCAGGCGGGCGTGCGCTGCGGCCACCCTGGCCCTGGCTTCGAGTACAGACTGGGCCGCCGAGCTGGTTAACATGCTGTTGTAACCACTCTGGGCGGCTCTCAACTCGTCGGTGGCTGAATCCAGAGCATCTTGTGAGGCGGTTCTCAGTTCGCTGTTGTTGGTGGCCGATTGGGCCTGATCGTTGGTCAGGATGGCCACCTGGTAGGAGGCCTGGGCCTGGGCCAGGCGTTTTTCGACGGAAACGAAATCGGCGTTGCTGGCCTTCTCCAGTTCCGTTTGCAGGTTGGATTCTTCGATGCCCACCGCAGCGCGGGCTGCTTCTACTTCAGCCTGGACGGCGGCCACCTGCTCACCGGGTTGGAAATACCAGTTGGGCAGATCGATGGCGCTGTCGGTAGAGGCGTTCCACAGGTCGGTGCGCGCCGGGATTTGTTGCTGGTCTATGCCCTGCCGGGTAAGGTCGTATTGGGCCTGGGCATTTTCCTGTTGGGCGGTGGTGGCTGTGACCCCTGCCATAGCCACGTCTACGGCGGCCTGAGATTGGTCACGTTGGGCCTCCAACAGGCTGCAATCCAGCTCGAACAGCACGTCGCCTGCCGCCACTGGATCGCCCTCGTTAACGTGTACCTGGGCCACTTTTCCGCTGATCTCGGAGGCCACGCGGATATCGGTCGCGGCCACTACACCCGACGCGGTCAGGCCGGTTTGAGCACCGTCGGGCTGGAAGACGCTACAGGCGCTCAGGCTGATGACGAGGATGGACATCAGAAATATACGGACGGTTTTCATAGCAGACTCCTGATTTCGAAGGTTGTTAGATGCGTTTACGGAATACCATTACACTGGCGGCAAAATACACGATGCTGAGCAAGATCATGGGGAGGATAGACGTCCTCCACAGCACCCCGGCGCTCACCCCGCGCAAGAAAATGGCCCGGGTGATGTTCAGGTATTGGGTGACCGGCAGCAGCTCGCTATACACGAGCGAGACCCAGGGCATGTTGTCGCGCGGGAAGAGCATGCCCGATAGAATGATGGAGGGGATCAGGACGAGGAACATTGCCATATAGACGGCTTGCATTTGTGACTGTGAAATGTTCGAGATCAGTACCCCCATCCCCAAAGAACCGATAATAAAGATCAGGCTAACCCCAATCAGCTCCCAGAAGCTGCCTGCGACCGAGATACCGAACAATAATTTGCCCATGCCCAGCATGGCCAGCAGGGTGAAGAGACTCACCAACAGATAGGGGATGATTTTGCCTAACATCAATTCCCAGGGTTTGATGGTGGTGACGATCAACTGTTCCATCGTGCCCTGCTCGCGCTCCTTGACGATGGCCAGCGCTGACAGCAGCAAAGCCTGAAGCTCCAGGATGACCGGGATCAGGCCGGGGATCATGAACAGTTTGCGGTCGCCGTTGGGGTTGTAGAGGGTCTTGATATAGGACTCGATGGGCAGGGTGAGGCCCAGGCCGGTTCCGGAACGGGTTACCTGGCGGACCAGGATGTTCTGGGAGGCGGCCTGGCCGATGGCGCTCAGTTTGAGCTGGATGGTCTGTACGTTGGTCGGGTCGGCCGACCCGTTGACGTAGAGCTGGACTGCAGCGGTTTCTCCGGTGTCCAGCTTGCGCCCGAAGTCGGCGGGGATGAGCAGCCCCACCTGTACCTGGCCGCTGTCGATGAGGGTCAGGAGCTCTTCTTCACTGAGCGCATCGGCGATGACCTGAAAATCTTTACTGGCCGAATAGTACTCTACGTAACGCCGGCTGGAATCTGTCTTGGAAAGGTCGGCCACTGCCATGGGCAGGTTCTCGCTTTCCGCCGAAACGCCAAAGCCGAGCAAAAGCAGCAACAAAGCTGGCAGAACCAGGATCAACCCCAGGGTGCGCGGGTCACGCCAGATGTGATATAGCTCCTTGCGCATAATGGTCCACAAGCGTTCCATACATTATTCTCCTGATGAATTGGCGGCTGACGTTTGGCGCTGTTGCACCATGTAAAGGAAGACATCTTCCAGAGACGGCTGGATGGCATCCAGGGATCGCACGGTCACTCCCGCTTGAGATAAGCTGGCCCCGATCTCTTCCTCCCGGCCGGCCTCCGCCAGGGTCACGTGCAGCCTGGCGCCATGGATGGCCACCTCGAGCACGCCGGGCGTGCTCTTCAGCAGGCCGGCGGCCTGGGCCGGCCGGTCGCAATCCACCTGGACCAGCGTACCGGGCAGCTGCATGCGCAGCTCGTCGGGGCTGGCCAGCGCGATCAGCTCGCCGGCGTACATCATGCCGATGGTGTTGCAATACTCGGCTTCGTCCATGTAGTGGGTGGTGGCCAGGACGCTGGTGCCCTCACCGGCCATTTGGTAGATCAGGTCCCAGAACTCGCGCCGCGAGACGGGATCGACGCCGGCGGTGGCCTCGTCCAGGAAAAGCATGGGCGGGTGGTGCACGATGGCGCAGGCCAGTGCCAGCCGCTGCCGCCAGGCGCCGGACAGGTTGCGGGTCAGGGTCTTGCGTTGGTCCCCCAGGCCGGACATCTCGATCAATTCGTTGATGCGCCCGGCGCGCCCGGAGCGCGGCACGGCATACACCGAGGCGTAGAAATCTAGATTTTCCGGCGGGGTCAGGTCGCCGTAGAGTGAAAATTTCTGCGACATGTACCCGATGCGTTTCTTGATCTCTTCGGGCTGGCGCGCCACGTCGTATCCCAGCACGCTGGCTTTCCCGCCGCTGGGCAGCAGGATGCCGCACAGAATGCGGATGGTGGTCGTCTTGCCGGCCCCGTTGGGCCCCAGTAATCCGAAGATTTCGCCGCGAGGAATGGTGAAATTGACCTGGTGGACGGCGGTGAAATCGCCGAAACGATGTTCCAGATTTTGGGTTTCGACGGCGTAGACCGTAGCGCTCATGGGTTGTTCCTCCGTTGGCTCACCAGGTGGACGAACACGTCTTCCATCCCCGGCCGTTCCATGCGGGTAAAATCGACCACCAGCGCCTCGCCGGCGAACTTGTGGTTGAGGGCCTGTAGGACCCCTTTGACCTGTCCATTTTCATTGGGCACGGCCAGGCGCAGACGGTCCCCAACCGGGCGCCACCCGGCGATGCCCGCAGTTTCAGCGACGATGCGGCGCATGGCTTTGCGTGGCCTGGCCTTTACCTCGATAATTGCAAACGGTAAGCTGGCGCTCATCTCCTCGGGGGAGCCGGAGGTCAACAGGCTGCCGTCGTAGAGCATACCAACCTGGTGACAGCGTTCCGCTTCGTCCATGTAAGGCGTACTCAAGATGATGGTGACCCCCTGCTGGACGACCTCGGTCAGGATGGTCCACAGTTCGCGACGCGAGACCGGGTCTACCCCGGTGGACGGCTCGTCCAGCATCAAGATCTGGGGGGCATGAACCAGGGCGCAGCTCAGGGCCAGCTTTTTCTTCATACCGCCAGACAGGTTGCCGGCCCGGCGTTGGCGGAAGGGCTCCAATTGGGTAAAGGCCAGCATCTCGGTGATGCGGGCCCGTTTCTGCTCGGCCGGCATGTGATGGATGTCGGCGAAGAAATCCAGGTTCTCCTGCACACTCAGGTCGGGATACAGGCTGAAATTCTGGGGCATATAGCCGATCAGATTGCGGATCGACTCTGCCTCCTTGACGACGTCGTAACCGGCCACCCGGGCGCTGCCTGCGTCTGGCTTCATCACGGAGGCCAACATGCGCAGGGTAGTCGTCTTGCCGGCGCCATCTGGCCCGACCAACCCGAACAGCTGGCCCGGGTAGATGGTCAGGTCCAGGTCGTGCACGGCGGGTTGGGCCATTTTGGGAAAGCGCTTTTGCAGACCGGTCGTCTCTATCGCTATATCCATAGAATTCACCTCCATGGTCGCCATTGTAGGAGATGAACCTGGCTCAGGATAGTTGCCGGCCGGCACCTGATCTGGTGACACCCATCCACTCTGCCAGGTGACGCGCGTCATCACCTGGCGGGGAGTCATGGACAGGCACAGTGGCTATGGTATGATGGTTTTATGTCTCGTTCGATCGAACCCGGCCTGGTACGGGCGTTTCGTTATTTCGCCTTCATCACGTCGTGCTATTACGCCATCCTGGTAATGTTTACGTTAGCCCAGACCGGCCAGGGGCTGGCCTCTGTCCAGGTCCAGTGGTACCTGAACCTGGGCACCAACCTGGTGTTGTTCGCCTACCTGTCCCTGCCGGCTTTGCCCCGCTGGCTGGGCAAGTTCTATCTGCCGGTGGCATTTGGCCTGTCGGCGGGCGCCCCGATGATCACCAACCTGGCGCTGGCGGCGCCACAGGCCGGCAACCTGCCCTGGGACGTGGCGCCAACCTGGCTGACCTTCCCTAACCTGCTGGTGACCGTGGTATTGATCGCCTGGCAGTACTCGTTTTCGGCGGTGCTGGTGTTCTCTGTCCTGTCGGCTGTATTAGAGGTGGGCACCGTCTACCCGGCTGTGGGGGTGATCAATACCGTAACCCTTCCGTTATTGGGCCTGCCGCTGCTGCGGGCCTTTGCGTTTGGCCTGGTGGGGCACATCGTGTCGACCATGGTCAATACCCAGCGCCGCCAACGCCGGGAGTTGATCCGTGCCAACGTACGCTTGAGCCAGCATGCCGCCACGCTCGAACAGCTGACCCTGAGCCGCGAGCGCAACCGGCTGGCCCGCGAGCTGCACGATACCATGGCGCATACCCTGAGCGGCCAGGCGGTCAACCTGGAGGCCATCAAGCTGTCGCTGGAACCGGGCCAAACCGAGGTGGCCGCCATGCTGGACCGGGCTTTGCATACCACCCGGGAAGGATTGACTGAGGTGCGCCGGGCAATCCGGGACCTGCGCTCACAACCCCTGGAGGACCTGGGACTGGCGCTGGCGATCCGCCAGCTGGCCCTGGAAGCGTCTGCCCGGGCGGACATCCTCATGCATCTTGAGATCGCCGACCCGTTGCCCCGCCTGGAGCCTGAAGTCGAGCATACCCTCTACCGCATCGTCCAGGAAGCGTTGGCCAACGTCGCCCAACACGCCAATGCCGGCCAGGTGACCCTGCGCCTGGAAGTCGAGAAGGGCGTGTTGGAGCTGACGATCGAGGATGATGGAGAAGGGATCGACCTGGGCAGGGTTGATTTCGAAGGCAGCCACGGCCTGGTGGGCATGCAGGAACGGGCCATGATGGTGAATGGCAGGCTGGAGGTGAGCGCCCGGCCGGAACGGGGCACCCGGATTCACTTTAAGTTGGATGGGATGCATGATTCGCGTATTGATTTGCGATGACCAGCTCATCGTTTGCGAGGGGCTGGCGAAAATTTTGAGCTCGGACCCGGGAATCACGGTCGCCGGCGTGACCCACGATGGAGCAGAAGCGCTGGCCCTGGTGGCCCAGGTTCACCCGGACCTGGTGTTGATGGATCTGAAGATGCCGGTGATGAACGGCATTCTTGCCACGCGCAAGATCCATGAGCAGTACCCGGACATCCCCGTCCTGGTCCTGACGACCTACGACGACGATGAATGGGTCTTCGATGCCCTGCACAGCGGGGCGGCGGGGTACCTGTTGAAGGATACGCCGCCCAAAGACCTGATCGCCTCCATCCAGGGGACGGTGACCGGGAAGACTTTCCTCGACCCGAACGTGGCCGGCAAACTGTTGGATGATTACCAGAAACGCCCGCTGGTTTCCCCGCCACAAACCCATTTCCGCATCAGTGAGCGAGAGCAGGAATTGCTCAAGCTGCTGGCCAGCGGTTTGAGCAACGGCGAGATTGCCCAACAGCTCTTTCTGAGCGAAGGCACCGTACGCAATTACGTCAGTGAGTTGTTCAAGAAGTTGGGGGTGTCCGACCGCACGCAGGCCGTGGTGGTCGCCCTGCGCTATGGGTTGGTGGATTTTCGCGATCTGTAGGGGCGGCGGGGAGAGGTGAGCAGGGGCGTGGGGGGCGATCCTGCTTGGAGGGACATGGCGAGTTTCCCGTTTGGCGTTCTTTTTACGCTGTTCCAGGAACATTTTGCTGATACTACAAATTACCTTTGGCTGCTCTCAACCGAACCGCTGGAAATACATCCTTGCGATAAACTCCGGCAGGGGCCTTTCCCACAGCTCTTGTAGTTCATTGGCCAACTGGCCCAGTTTATGTGGTTTTGGCCCCAATTCCCTGGTCATCTGGACCTGGATAGCGGAGAGACGATACCGCTTGGACGCTTCGATCCACG
>JAAZNB010000163.1 GCA_012798515.1 Chloroflexota bacterium | reverse complement strand
CTTATTCCGATTCAGCACCACGAGACCGGGGCCGTTTCAGGCCCCGGTTTGTATTTATAGGATCTATCGCTGGGGGATCATTGATCGAACATCGTCATCTGGACGACTTCGTCCAGGCCGGGCGGGTCTTTGTCTAACAAGGTGTCCCAGGTCTCCAGGTTGAGGTCGTCCACCGTCTCCAGCTGGCGCAGGTGGCGGAATTTCAGGTAGCGCCAGCCGTCGCTGGCGGCTTCGGCCAGGCGCAGATCGCGTTGGAGTTTGAACGCCAACAGTTTGGCCCGGCTGCCGGGGAAGACCAGCACGCACTGGCGGGCGGCCAGGGGGCGAGCGGCGTAGACGTGCCGGCTGATGACGGCCGAGGCAAAAGGAAAGAAGGCGTAACGCGGCTGGCCGTTGGCGTCCTGCCACAGGATGGGTTCTCGCTTGTGAACTACACAGCCCAGGCGTTGGCCCACCTGGGCGAGCGCCTTTTCCACGGCGTCGAGGTCGGCCCGGCGGGTGGCCGGGGATTCTTCATTGCGCAGGGCCCACAGCGTGTCGTCCTGGGGGTCGCTGCCCGCATAGGATTCGAGGATGGCCAGGATGAGGTCCGGGGAAGGGGTGCATAGCCCCGGGAAAAGCTGGCACAGGGCGTTATCGATCTCTTCCCGCCTGGCGGCGGGGGTGCGGGCCAGGAAGCGCACCGTTTCCATCTCGACCTGGTCGGACAGGTTGGCGCCCGGTATCGCTTCTTGCCCGGCCAACCAGAACTGCCCGGATTCGGGATTGTGGGCGCCGGTATCGTAATGTTTCAGGAAGCGTTTGTCTCCGATCAACCTGCCCAACTCGGTCTGGAGCTGGGTGTAACGTTCGGGCAGGTTGTAGCCGCTGGTTTCGGTGGCGGGCGGGGAATGGAGCAGTATCCCGGCCAGGGCGGCCAGGTAGAGGGGCAGGTAGGGAGCGGATTCCTTACGCTGGACCAGGTAGGCGCGGATCGACTCCCGGGCGGCCGTCTGCGGATCTTGCCCACCCGGGGGTGGCCCGGCAGCTTCGTTCTGCCACCAGGTTTGCAGGATGGATTCTTCGTCCCGCAGGGCCAGCCCGGCCAGCTTGAATCCGGCCGCCTGGCCGGCCAACAGGGCTGCGGTGACAAAGCCCGGCACGGCCTCGGCCAGCACCAGGCCCAGGGAAAAACCGGGCGCAGCGTGGCGGGCCAGTGGCTGCAGGGTGCTGTACAGGGCCTGGGTGTGCCAGGACCAGTCGTAGCGGCGGCGCTCCAGGGCGCCGTGCAGCGCGGCGGCCGTTTCGCGGCCCCACAACCAGCCGGACCACACGGCGGATAGGGTCCAGAAAGCCTGATTGGGGCGCGGAAAAGTAGCCACGCCGGCCGAGAAGGGCATCAGATCGGGTTGGGCCAGTAGCTGTTTCAGGCGGCCGGTGAACAGGCAAATTCCGCCGGAAGCCGGGGGTTGGGCAGGCCACTTCTCCAGGGGCACCGGGCCGCCTTGCGGGGCGGCCCATTCCCCGATAGCTTCTTCCATGGTCGTCCACAGGTTGTTTTCCCGGTATTGGGGCGGGATAGATAGCGAGCGAGGGCGGTTGCGCCCCGCCGGCCAGGCCCACAGGGCGTTCCCGGCGTCGAAGGCGCTCAGCAGCAGGGCATACAGGAGCTTCTTGCCCTCGGCGGCCAGGGAGAGGCCTTCGATACGGTTGAGGACGGTAAAGAGGAAGTAAACCGCCCGGGGAGTGTACAGGTTGAGCGCTTCTTCGACCACGGCCCGGGCAGGGTCGTCATGGGGGGTGACACGCTCCAGGGCCCGAGAGCGGTGCAGGCCGCTACTGCTGGAGTCTTTCAGGCGTTGGACATCCTGGAGCGTTACCGGGCGTTCGCCGTTGTCGCCGCAGTGGGGGCAGTGATACAGGCGGGCGTAAGGGCTGGTTTCCCCGCGGCGCCACAAAAAGGCCTCGGCAGGGATGGTCTGTTCGCACTGGGCACACTGGGTCAGGTACAGGGATTGCAGGTGGACTTCCAGCCGCTCTGTCCCGCGATAGACGCTGGCCAGCTCGGCGAAAGCCGCCTGGAACTGGCTGACCGGGTAAGCCCGGGCCAGGACGTCCAGGGTGAAGCTGGTGATGGGGTTGTTGGTGGCCACCAACACGCGCCGCCCGCTGCGGGCCGCTTCCAGGGCCGCGGCCGGCGAGGTCCCGAACGGGTCGAGGAGCCAATCTCCCGGCCTGGAAATCTCGGCGGCCACGCGTTGCAGCATGCCTTCCGGCGTGGGCGGAAAGAAACGAGCCAGGGGCAGGGGCATGGGGCCGGCCTGCCCGGGAAGATATGGCCGCGCGCATGTCTCCATATGCTATTATTTTAGATGAAAATACAATCTGTATCTACTCACCTTGAGGTCAAAGGTCTCCATTTCTGCCGGAGCAGGCGGGGAGACCTTCCCGGGGGTGGGCGCTCTGGCAGCCGGATCACTCGTGGGCCGGAATGGAGTTTACAAAATCGTCAGCGCTGTATTTCACCGGCTGTAATTTGAATTAATCTGGACGGCAAACAGTATAATCAAGGTACTGTGCAGGCCTGAGGTAGGGGCGCTAGATCCGGGCTGTTGGGAAAGTCAGCTGGAACTGCCCGTAGAGGAACGTTTTCTGATCGGATAAGACAGGATACCCGGCCGGTGGGCTGTCCTGGCGAGGATATTTACTTTACGTAGACCATGTCGGATACACTCTCGAAAATGAATGTTACGCGGCGAGCCTGGCAAAACCGGGAAAAGGTGATCCAATCGAGCATCTTCCTTTTCCTGATCATCACGCTGGCCGCCCTGATCGCGGTTCCCTTCCAAATCGTTCCGTCCTTGCTGGCGGCGCAAATTCCCCTGACGAGCGCCTCTATCCCGTTTCTAGTAGGGATCACCTACCTGGGTGGGGCTGGCTGGATCTTTTTTATCCATCGCGAGCAGCCCAGTGGGCGCGCCCTGGTGGTCTTTTTAGCCTCCGTCGCCCTGGTGACGGTGACCTGGCTGCAATTCTGGGGTGGCCGGCCGCAAAACGCGCTCTGGCCGGCTTCCATCGGCCTGACGGCGGCCTTGTTCTTCCATTTCGCCGTCGTGTTTCCACGCCCACACCCGCAGTTCGAGAAGATCCCCGCCCTGGCCGGCGGGGTGCACCTGGCCACCCTGTTACTGGTCGTTTACACAGCAGTGCAGATCCTGAACACCGGTGGTGTGGGAGCCGGCCAAAGTCTGCTGGCCCCGTTGGGCTGGTATGCGGCGGCCGTGTTTATCCTGGCGATGGGCGTGCTCATCCATAAGCGGGCGCACAGTTCTTCCCCGGTGGAACGTGAGCAGATTCGCACCATCTTGTTGGGGGCCCTGGTCTCGTTTTTGCCTTTGATGCTGTGGGGCGTGTTGCTGTTGAGTGGGCAGGCGGATTGGGCTAATTCGTATTACCTGTTCGTGCCTTTGTTCGTCTTCCCCCTGGCGAGCGGGTATACCATCGAGCGCTATCGTTTGCTGTACACCAATTTTATCCTCAGCCGCAGCCTGGTGTACGGCGCCCTGATTGTAATCGTCTCGCTCGGCTACGCCCTGTTGGTGACCGGGGCCGGGATCTTGTTCGCCGGCGCCTTCGACCAGCTGCGCCCCGCCATCGTAGGCGTGGTGGTATTCTTGCTGGCCATCAGCCTGGATGCCCTGCGGCGCAGGCTGGAGCGGGCGGTTAACCTGATCTTCTTCCGCGGTGAGCAGGCATACCAGGCACGCTTGCAATATTTCAGTGGTGAACTGACCAGCCTGATAGACATCGAGAAGATCATCGAGCGACTGCGGGAGAACATCCAGGACTCGATCCCCCCTGTCAGCCTACATATTTACATATACGATCCTTTGCTGGACCAGTATGTGGCCACGGCCGGGGCAGATGGATCGCCGACCAGCGACCTGCGTTTTCCCACCTTCAGCGCCCTGGTGCAGGTGCTGGACCATCGCCGGTCGCCGTTGTTCTTGAGCGAATACGAACGCTTACCCCTGGAGCTCCAGCCAGACAACGCCAGGATTTCACTCCTGGCGGCTCAGTTGTACCTGCCCCTCTCAGGCCGGCAGCGGCTGGCGGGCTGGGTCGCCATGGGCCCCAAAGCCTCGGGCGAGCCTTACGCGGCTTCGGAGGTCAATTTCCTGGACGCCTTGAGCGACCAGGCCGTGCTGGCCATCGAGCGCGCCCAGGTGGTGATCAATATGGAGAAGCGGGTGCGCGAGATGAACGTACTCACCCGGGTGGCCCAGGGGATCAACATTACCTTGAATTTGAACGACACCCTGGAACTGATCTACGCCCAGACGGCGCAGATCATCCCCCTGGACGATTTTCACATCTATTTACTGGACGCCGAAGGGGGGATGCTGATTGAAACCTTCTGCATCGACCACGGCGAACGCATTTTGGCCCGCGAGAACCAGTACCTGACCGCTGTGCAATACCTGGAAAATGAAGTGATCCGCCGGCGGGTCCCGTTGTTGACCAATGATTACGAGCGCGAATGTAAGCAGGCCGGCATTATCCCGCAGGTAGACCTGTACGCCTGGCTGGGGGTGCCGTTGAACGCCGGGGCGGAGACCATTGGAGCGCTGAGCCTGGGCAACCGGGACCAATCGGTGGTGTACACCGCCGACCAGGCCGAGCTGCTGCAAGCTATTGCCAACCTGGTGGCCGGGGCGATCGTCAAGGCGCGCCTGTTACAGGTGTCGCAGCGCCGCGCCCACCAGCTGTCGATCTTGAACGAGATGGCCCGCCAGCTGACCTCTACCCTGGACCTGGACCCCTTACTCCAAAAGATCTTGCAGAATGCGGCCAACATCCTGGACTGCGAGGCTGGCAGCCTGTTCCTGGTCGATGAGCAGACCGACGAGCTGGTTTTCCACGCCACGGTGGGGCCGGTAGCGGACGACCTGCTGCACCAGCGCCTGCCCTCCGGGAACGGTGTGGTAGGCCGTGCGGTCAAGCAGCGCCAGCCGGTGACGGTCAACCGCATCGAGACTTCGGGCGACTGGTCCCCCAGCACCGACTTCCAGACCGGCTTCCTGACCCGCAGCCTGCTGGCCGTCCCCATGCAGGTCAAAGACCGCGTCATTGGGGCCATCGAGGTGATCAACAAGAAAGACGGCTCGCCCTTCATCCGCGAGGACGAAGAGTTGCTGGCTTCCTTTACTGCCCAGGCGGCTGTGGTGATCGAGAACGCTCGCCTGTACATGATGACCGACCAGGCCCTGGCCGCCCGTGTGGACGAGTTGTCAGTCATGCAGCGCATCGACCGGGAGCTGAACACCAGCCTGGACACCCACAAAGCCATGGAAATCACCCTGGAATGGGCCATGCGCCAGTCGGGCGCCCACGGGGGGCTGATCGGTTTGGTGCAGGATGACGGCTTCCGGGTGGTGGCTGCCGAGGGATATCAGGACGAGCTGCTCCCATACCAGCAGGATATCTTACCTGCCGATATGTTCCAGTTGGGTGAGCTACTGCAATCCGGTACGGTGCAGCGGCGCCGGCTGGAGGAAGACACGGAGGCCGGGCTGCTGCATAATGTGGCTTGCCAGCTGATCGTGCCCATCCGCCGCGAAAAGATCTTTATGGGCTTTCTCATCCTGGAGAGCCGGGACGGAGACGCTTTCGACGAGGACGCGCTGAATTTCGTCGTCCGCCTGAGCGACCACGCCGCCATTGCCATCGCCAATTCGCAGCTGTATACCGAGCTGCAATCGGCCAACGTGGCCAAGAGTGAATTCGTGTCCTTCGTCTCGCACGAGCTGAAGAATCCGATGACTTCGATCAAAGGCTATACCGAGCTGATCGCCGTCGGGGCCGTCGGGCCGGTGAGCGATGGGCAGATGAACTTCCTCAATACCATCCGCTCCAACGTGGAACGCATGGCCACGCTGGTCTCCGACCTGGCCGACGTCTCCCGTATCGAAGCCGGGCGTTTGAAGCTGGATTTCAAACCGGTCTCCGTCAAGGATGCCGTAGACGAGGTTTCGCGCTCGCTGAAGCGCCAGGTGGAGGAGCGCGGCCAGCAGTTGACCGTAGATTTCGCCGCCGACTTGCCCGGTGTATGGGCCGACCGCACGCGCCTGATCCAGGTTGTGACCAACCTGTTGAGCAACGCCATCAAATATACTCCCAATGGCGGCCAGATCCTGCTGGCGGCCGATGCGGCTCCCAATGTGTGGGACCCGGCCGGGGCGGAGCACGTGATCCATTTCTGGGTGCAGGATAACGGCATCGGCATCGCCGAGGAGGACAAAAAGAAGATCTTCCAGAAGTTCTTCCGCTCGGAAGATCCCAAGACGCGCGAGGTGACCGGGACCGGGCTGGGTTTGAATATCACCCGCAGCCTGGTGGAAATGCAGGGTGGAAAGATCTGGTTCGACAGCGAGTATCGCCAGGGCACCACTTTCCACTTCACCATACCGGTGGCTACGTAACAGGAACTTTTGGCCATGTCCCCAAACGTTGCGATTGGAATCGGGACCGGTTTAAACGGGCGCCAGGCAGCCATCCAGGCCGGGCAGCAGGCTTTGGACCGCCTGGCCTTCGGGCAGCAGCCCGCCCTGGGGATCGTATTCGTCTCCGAACAATACAATTTCGAAGAAGTGGCTTCCGGCCTGGCGGCGTTGTTTGGCAGCCTGCCGCGCTGGGGCTTCAGCACTGTGGCGCCGCTCAATACCGAAGGCGAACTGCCGCGGGCCGTGTTGGTGCTGCTACTGGCCGGCAAAGAGCTGAAACCCCAGGTCCAGTGGTGGCCGGCGCCCGACCAGGGAAAAGAGAACTCACAGATCTCACGCCGTTTCTACGACTCTTTTTTCCGCGAGGCAGACCAGCCCGGCAGTCTGTTGTTCTGTGGCGATGGAGTCATGGTCAACGGGCAAGACCTCGCCCGGGCCCTGGAACAACTCTCCATCCCTGCGGCCGGCGGCCTGGCTTCCGGCGATTATCACACGGGCAAGACTTACCAGCTGGGCAACAACCACTACGGCACGGGCTCGCTCTCGGCCGTACGGCTCAATGACCATTTCTGCATCGGCTCGGCCTGCGCCCATGGCTGGGAAGACATTGGCATTTACTTCCAGGTCACCCGCCAGCGCGGGGCCTGGCTGCATACCCTGGATGGCCGGCCGGTGGCTGAGGTGTATGCGCGTTATTTCCGCTACCCGGCGCGTGATTGGGCTTACCCACCGCTCACCGACCTGGTCCGCCTGTATCCCCTGGGGATCGAGACCGGGCGCCCAGAGCATCCCCTGGCGCTGCGTTCGGCGCTGCACGTGGAGGTGGACGGCAGTTTCCGCTTCAATGCCCCTGTAGACGAGGGCAGCATGGCGCACCTGTTGGTGGGCAGTAAACAGCTGTGCCTGGAAAGGGCGCGGGAGGCGGCCCGAGGCGCCGTGGCGGCGACCGGCGGGGCGCGTCCCTGGGCCGCCCTGGTGCTGGTAGACCTGGCCTGGCGTTATCTGTTCGAGAACCACATGGAGGCGGTGATGGCCGCCGTCCAGGAAGTGGTGGGGGATATCCCGTTGGCCGGGGCGTATACCCTGGGGCAGATCTACCGCAACTCGCCGCCGGGCGAGGTGATTTACGAAAATCAGGCCCTGATGGTATCGGTGATAGGCGAGCTGACGGGCGAGTGATTTTAGGATAGGTTGGGGGTGTGTAGGGTACGACGATGAACGGCCAGGCGCGCCCCTGCCGGGTGTAGTGGAAGCCCAATCTGTTGGATATCGCAACTTCTTCGATGGCGCCGGTTGTATGGTAAATACAGGCTGCATGGTGGAGTGCAACACCCCCGGGGAGACGGCCGGGGGTGTTGGGTTTGGGACTCGAACGCAGCTGGTTTATGGCACGGCGTCGAGGGAAATTTCCGGCAAGTGATCTTTGATGTTCTGGACGGCCTCGTCCGGGTAACTGGAATCGGTCATGGAACCGCTCAGGTATTCCTGGTACGCGGTCAGGTCGAAATGTCCGTGCCCGGACAGGTTGAAGAGGATGACGCGTTTTTCGCCCAGGGCCTTGGCGGCCAGGGCTTCGTCGATGGCGGCACGGATGGCGTGGGCCGATTCGGGCGCGGGCAAGATGCCCTCGGTGCGGGTAAACTGCACGGCGGCGTCGAACACGTCGGCCTGTTTGACGGCCACGGCTTCGATGTGGCCGGCATCGTACAGGCTGCACAGGGCGGGCGCCATGCCGTGATAGCGCAGGCCACCGGCGTGAATGGCCGGTGGAACGAAATCGTGGCCCAGGGTATACATCTTGACGATGGGGGCCATGCGGGCCGAATCGCCGTAATCGAAGGCGTAGATGCCCTTGGTCAGCGTGGGTGAGGCAGTCGGTTCGACGGCCAGCAGGCGCGTGCGGGCGCCTTCGCGCAGGTTCTGGCGGATGAAGGGGAAGGCCAGGCCGGAGAAGTTGGACCCGCCGCCGACACAGCCCACGACCACGTCCGGGTATTCCCCGGCCATGTCCATCTGTTTCAGGGCCTCTTCACCGATGACGGTCTGGTGCAGCAGCACGTGGTTCAGCACCGACCCCAGGCTGTACTTCTTGGTATTGTTGGACATGGCGGCGACCTCGACCGCCTCGGAGATGGCCAGGCCTAACGAGCCGGGCGTATCCGGGTTTTGCTCCAGGGCCGCCCGGCCGGCGTTGGTGCGGTCGGTGGGGCTGGCGAACACCTGGGCGCCGTTGACTTCCATCAAAATGCGCCGGTAAGGTTTCTGGTTGTAGGAGACGCGCACCATGTAGACTTCCAGGTCCAGGCCGAAGAACTGGCAGGCCATAGACAGGGCCGAGCCCCACTGGCCGGCGCCGGTCTCGGTAGTCAGGGCTTTGGTCCCGGCCATCTTGTTGTAATAAGCCTGCGCCACGGCGGTGTTGGACTTGTGGCTGCCCGAAGGCGAGACGCCCTCGTATTTGTAATAAATATGCGCCGGGGTGCCCAGGGCTTTCTCCAGCCGGCGGGCGCGCATCAGCGGGGTAGGCCGCCAGAGCTTGTAGATCTCGCGCACTTCTTCAGGAATCTCGATGTAACGTTCCGTGCTGATCTCTTGCTGGATCAGCTCCATGGGGAAGAGCACGGAGAGAAAATCCGGCGTCACCGGCTCTTTCGTGCCGGGGTGCAGCACCGGGGCAGGCGCCACCGGATTATCCGCATTGACGTTGTACCAGAAGCGGGGCAGATCGGTTTCGTTGAGAGAAAAGCGAACTTGATCGTCAGACATGAGGCACCTCCACAATCAGGGTTAGAATATTGAATCGAATGATCAACAGAAAGCTCCGCTGGCTGCCTGGCCGGCAGGGATGCGGTTGAGGTTCAATCCACCGGACAGGCCCATCTGCTGCATGACGGCTTCCATGGTCTCCTGGGCGTCGACCTGGGCGCGCATGGTCCCCAGGCGCAGCATCTCGCGCACCTCGTTGGGCCGGGTGGCGAAGCGAGCGCGCCGCTCGCGCAGGGGAGCCAGGTAATCGTTGAGCACCCCGGCCAGGTACTGCTTCACTTCTACGTCGCCCACGCGGCCGGCAGTATAGCGCTCTTTCAGCGCCTGCACGCCGGCTTTGTCCGGGTCGAAGATATCCAGGTAGGTGAAGACCGGGTTACCATCCACATGCCCCGGGTCGGTGGTGCGCAGGCGGGTGGGGTCGGTATACATCTGCATGACCTTGCGCCGGGTTTCTTCCGGGGTATCCTTGAGCAGGATGTTGTTGCCGTATGAAGTGTGCATGGTGCGGTTGTCGATGCCGGGCAGGCGCGGCACGTGCGAGAGCAGCGCTTCTGGCTCGGGAAAATACTCGCCGTATAACTGGTTGAAGCGGCGGGCCACTTCACGGGCCAGCTCGATGTGGGGCAGCTGGTCTTCTCCCACCGGGACGGCATCGGCCCGGTAAAGCAGGATGTCGGCCACCTGCAAGAGGGGATAGGTCAACAGCCCCATAGACGGGGTCAGCCCCAGCTGCTGGACCTGTTCTTTGTAGGTGGGCACACGTTCGAGGCGCGCCACGCTGACCAGCATGCTCAATAAGAGACTCAGCTGGCTGTGTTGGGGAGCCGCCGACTGCAAGATCAGGGTGGACTTCTCAGGATCGATCCCAGCGGCCAGCCAGTCGAAGACGGTCTCCATGGTGTTCTCCTGGATGCGGTCGCTGTGTTCGTAATCGGTAGTTAATACGTGCAGGTCTGCAACCAGGAAGAAGCATTCGTATTGATCTTGAAGATCGCGCCAGTTTTCCAACGTCCCTACCAGGTGTCCGATGTGGCGGGGGCCGGTAGGCCGGTGGCCGGTCAGGATTCTTCCGGTTTTACTCATTTCACGTCCTCCTGAAAGTCGAATTAAAACAAAACGCGCTCGTCCCATAAGGGGACGAACGCAGGTCCGTGGTGCCACCCCAGTTAGGCTGCCGGATAAAAAAAACCCTTCTGTGATGACAGAAGGGTTTGAAGGCCAGCCTCACTCGTTGAGGTACGACGAGCAATCTTGCGATTGCCGTAGATACCTTTTACCATGATAACGGTGGCAACTCCGGCTCGGGCTACTCGATCTTACTTTCACCCTGCGACTCCGAGGGCCATTCACCTCTGCTGTGCGGGCAGGTTCTCACCGTTGCCTGCTCTCTGTGCCGTCCTGGCGGAGGGTACTCGTCCTCTTCAACGTCTTTACGATCTAATTTAGAATGATTATAAGGTCTAAAAAATTTTTGTCAAGTACCTTTCGCCTGGACCGGCAGAGTTCCCGTAAAACTGGTCCACGCGCTGTCCCCACGAAAAGGCAATGGTTTGTCCTTTGACCTTGAAAGAAACGGTCATAGACTGCGTGCGAACACCAAATCCTTTACCAGCCGAAGGGATTGGTAATGTACACGTCCCCGGAAAAGACCTCGCGATCGCTGTCTTTTTCGCGTATGCTATAGTCGATGGTCTTATCCACACCGGCCAGGGCGCCGGTGCAATACAGGCGGTTGGGGTATTCGCCGTTGGGCTCGCAGGGGTATTCCCGGTTGTCGTCTACCCAGGCGTAATACTGCCCCTGGATCGGGTCGGGCAGCTCGATGGCGATGAAATAACGATAGTCCGGCAGGTGCCCCGAGGTGAAGAAGCTGGCCTGAGAGAAATCATCCAACGGCTTGGGCGTGGGGGTCACGGTCGCCGTGGGGCTGGCCGTGGGGGGCAGGGTCTGGGTCACCGTGCGCGTGTTCGTGGGCGCCGGCGAGGGGGTATTGCTGGGAACGACCTTGACGACCTCAGGAGTGCTGGTCGGCTGCGGCGTGGCCGGGGCGGCGCAGCCGCTCAAGACAGCGCCGATCAGAAGAACCGAGACCAGCCATAGGATTACAGGTTTACGGGTTGACATCTTTACCATCAGTCCTTGAACATCCAATTGGCTTCCCGCCGGTGCGGGAAGGCATCTAAGCGCAATTATACTCTGCTCGCAGTGGGAAACCGGCGTATTTCACCGTACGATTACGTTTCTGTAACCACGGCCCGGCCGGGCTATGAGCGCCGCCCGCGACGGCGGTGGGTGAGCTGTAGCAGGCCCAGTACGAGGGTGGATACCATCCACACCCAGCTCAGATCCCCCGGGCCGCCCGGACCGGTGCGGGGCAGGGTGCGGCGGATGTGTACCAGGCGGTATCCCTCGGTATGTTGGCGGATCTCTGCGTCGCTCATCCCCAGGGCGTCGATGCCGGCCCAACGGGCGGCAAAACCGCTGGCGACCAGTACCTGGCGCAGGATGGGAAGCGAGTCCGGCTGATCGGTAACGTCTTCGGCGCGCCCGCTCCACCAGCCATCGGGCAGCCACACCTCCACGTCCGGGGTGGCCATGAGGTTGCGGTACCAGTCCGAGCCGGCGCCGAACCCGGCTGTGCAATACAGGCCGCCGTTAACCAGGCAGTAATTCACCGGTGAATGGCGCAGCTGGCCGGTCTTGCGACCGCGGTGGGCCAGCACCATGATCTGCCCGGTTTGAGCCGGCCACATATTGATCCACGGGCCCAGGCCGAGACGCCATAATAACAGCATGCCTTTATTAAAATATTTGAACGCCAGGCGCATGTTCTGATCGTTTGAAGCCATTGATTCCTCCCCAGGTGATTCGTCGCGGCGGGGTCGACGATGGACGCGCTCCCCCCATCCTCCCAGGAGCGGCCCAGGTACATCGACGCGGGCGACTTTCTTTGACGTAATTATAAACAATATTTTCCCCAGGCCGGGTTTCCGGCGCCCATTTTTTCGTGATTTTTAGGAGTTTATGGTATAATACGCACCGTTCGATGGGAGAGGTAGCGTAGTCTGGCCTAACGCGCGCGCCTGGAGAGCGCGTGTACCGCAAGGTACCGTGGGTTCGAATCCCACCCTCTCCGCCTGACGATTTTGTGAAAATGAGCTGCTGGAAGGCAGCTCGTTTTGGTTAAATCCTCTGGTCGGGCTTTCAGTACCCTTCTATGGGAGTGTAACTACGCCCTTGCCGGGGCATCTGACGGTTCGATGTCGATGAGGGTCCTCTGGCGTAGGTCGGCTAGAGGGTGTAATGGAAGCCCGACCTGCTGAATGAATTTGGCCATTTTTACCTCTAGCGGGGCATGATATACACTATGGGGAACCCTGGCAGGCTTGACCTGTCTGGCGTTTGCCATGCTGATGCTCAAATCCTTTGTTGACTGCATGGCCCATATCTTTTAAGTTCATAACACCCTCTAGAGCGGATTGGCACAGCAGACGGTTGGTTAACTGCTCGGCACCGTGCATCCCCTTGATAAGACTGTGGCTTCAAAAGCGAACCCACGCCAGGCGACGCAGCCCGGCGATCCGGCCCCTGCCCGGGCAAGGCTACCGTCTGGGGCAGGATCAGCGCGGCTCGCGCGCCTCTACCTGTTACCCGAAGATGGTCCTAACAGTTCATTGATGATCTCCACGGCGCGGCCTGGGCCAACCGGTCGACGGTCAATTGGCCTTGTGGCACCGGCCTGGGTCTCACGCCGCGCCGGTAGATCAGCTCGCCCCAGAAGGACTGGTCTGCTACAAAGGGGCAAACCAGCGGCGGTGGTAGCCGGCCACGTGGACGCGGGGTGGGAAGTCTTGGGGCTCGGGTAGCAAGGTAGAGCTGTAAGGATAGATCAGGGGCGCCGGAAACTCGCGGGTAGGCGTGTAGAAAGGCAGTG
>JAAZNB010000746.1 GCA_012798515.1 Chloroflexota bacterium | reverse complement strand
GCAAAGTAGAAATGTCCCCTTCAGAGCAGATAGAAGGAAGGCCCACCGGCGTACCCGCCTCCCTGTGGTTGCGAGCGCAGCAACGAAGAAGACCCCGCGTAGAACGCGGGGCCGAGAATCCCATCTCCTCATCTGGATGCCTGTGCGCCCGCGGGGAGACCGGTACACCCGGCCACTCGCACCCGCTTGGGACGGCATCCCCTAATGACAGGTGCCGGAACCGGAATCGGTGAACTGCCCGCCTTCCACAGGAATGAACTCCCACTCATAGCGGTCGGGGTACAGGGTGAACTTGATCACCCCATAAGAATCCCAGCTGCGCACCTCGCTGTTGGGCAGCGGCTTATCAAAGGGGCGCAAACTGACTCCGCCTGTGCCAACCACGAAGGCGCGGATCCCGTTGGCCTCGTCCAGGTTGCCGGAGGGATCCTGGGGGGCAAAACGCTCGTAGTCGTGGTCGTGACCGTTGACCACCACTTCGGCGCCATGCTCGTAAAGGATCTGGTACAGGTCGCCCAGCCAGAACGAGCTGCCGGCCAGGCCCGAGCTCCAGATGGGATGGTGCCAGTACGCCAGGGTACACTGCGCCGGATGGGCTTCCAGGTCCTCGCGCAGCCACTGCGCCTGCGGCGAATCGGAGACACAGCCACCGATCAGCCAGGGACAGTTGCTGTTGATCGACACGATGTGCCAGCCGCCCAGGTCGTAGCTGTACCAGCCCTGGCGCGGCTGCCCGGCCGCTTCACCAAAATAGGTGAAATAATCTGCGGCGTAGTCCACGTTGTAATCGTGATTGCCGGGGCTGGGATGCATGCGGTCCTTGAAACGCCCCCAGCTGGGGTCGAAACAACGCTCGTATTCGAACAGGGTACCGTTCTCGTCATTGTTGTCCCCGGCGGTAAAGACCTCGCCGGGGTTGGCGGCCAGCAGATCGGCCGTCAGGTCGTCGCCATCCTGGCCGCAAATGGCAATGTCGCCGGCCCCGATCAGCACGGCCGGCTGCGGGGTAGCAGTCGGCGTGGCCGTGGGCGTGGCGCTAGGACTGGGCGTGAGGGTCGGCGTCCCTGTGGGCGCCGGCGTGTCCGTCGAAGTAGGGACGGGCGTAGGCGTGGGCGCCAACGCGCCCCCGCAGGCCGCCAGCAGCCCCAGGCACAGCAGGGCCAAACCCACGCCAACCGGGCGGGTCATGTGTAGATCGTGCATAGGAATACAATAATATCCGACCTTATTGGGCCGATATTTCCTCCTGGCCTATCTTATCACATCTGCCCCGGTAGGAGTCGAGCCCGGTCCGGCTTACTGCAATCCCTGGTCCAGGTCCTCGATGAGGTCCTCGGCGTTCTCGATGCCCACCGAAAGGCGCACCAGGCCATCGCTGACGCCCACTTTGTGGCGCATCTCGGCGCTGACCGTGACGTGCGACATGGAAGCCGGGTGCTCGATGAGGGTGTCCACACTGCCCAGGCTGACCGCCAGGCTGCACACCCGCACGCGGTCCATCAGGCGGATGCCGGCCTGCATACCGCCCTTCAGCTCGAAGGACATCATGCCGCCGAAATGC
The DNA here is from genome assembly GCA_012798515.1 of Chloroflexota bacterium. Classification (GTDB taxonomy): domain Bacteria; phylum Chloroflexota; class Anaerolineae; order Anaerolineales; family Anaerolineaceae; genus JAAZNB01. Next base: position 1,160 of record JAAZNB010000746.1, on the reverse strand, counting down.
AGCATCTGGCGGGCGGCCGCGGCGTGCCCGGGGTGGCTTTCCAGGCCGGGGTAATGCACCGCACTCACGGCGGGGTGCCCGGCCAGGAACTGGGCCACGCGGGCCGCGTTCTCGCAGTGGCGCTGCATGCGCAGCTCGAAAGTCTTGAGGCCGATGCAGGTCATCCAGGCGTCGAACGGGCTGGGCGTGCCGCCATAGATGCGCTGCACGGCGGCCAGGTCACGGCGCATGTACTCCAGGTGGGGGCTGACCACCGCCCCACCGATGATCAGTCCGTGCCCGGAAAGGTATTTGGTGGTGGCGTGGACCACCACGTCGGCGCCCAACGTCAGCGGGCGCTGGCAGTAGGGGCTGGCAAAGGTATTGTCCACCATCACCCAGGCGCCGTGGCGGTGGGCGATCTCGACCAGGGCGATCAGATCCACGATACCCATGGTGGGGTTGGACGGTGTTTCGGCGTAAGCCAGGGAGGCCTCCGGGTGAGCCTGGAAAGCCGCTTCCCACTGCTCGGGGGACGGGTCCACCAGCCAGACCACCTGGACCCCGTAACGTGGGGCAATGTCGGCCAGGAAGTTGTGGGTGGCGCTGTATACGGCCTGCTGGGCAATCAACGTCCCGCCGGCCGGGAAGCGCGCCAGCAGCGCCGAAGTGACCGCCGCCATGCCCGAGGCAAACACCTGCCCCACGGCGACCTCTTCCGGGCGCCGTTCCGGCCCGGCGCGCAGCAGGTCGATGCTTTCCAGGGCGGCGATCTTGGCCGCCGCCTGGTCCCAGTTGGGGTTACCCAGGCGAGTATAGATATAGCCGGGCGCTTCACCGCGGAAGCGGGCGGCTCCGGTAGCGACATCGGGAAATTCAAACGTAGACGTTTCAAACAAGGGCGCAGCGTGTGCATCCAGGGGATGCTGCCCTTCGGCGACGTGGGTCACCAACGTACTCATCCCGTGGTGGGGTTGAAAGGGAGCCATGAATTCTTTCCTTAACAGTGGAGATGTCTAATTATACTCTGCCTGTACCCTTGCTCCATTCCATAAAGTTTGCGTTATAATGCAGTCACTCTACCAACAGAGGTGCTTCATGAAAGTACTGATTACTGGCATTAGCGGTTTCCTGGGCATCAACCTGACCCGCTACCTGCTGGACAAAGGCGATATCGAAGT
>JAAZNB010000745.1 GCA_012798515.1 Chloroflexota bacterium | reverse complement strand
TCGTAAGGGTCCTTCTCGATGAAAGTGATCTTGACCGCCATGGCGCGGCGCACGATCTCGTCCCAGCCGGCCGAGGTCAGGGCGGACCAGCCCGTAGCGCAGCGGCAGAACAGCACTTCGTCGGCCAGGATACCGTGCTTGACCACTTCGCCCATACCGCTGCGCAGCTCTTCCACCGGCAGGGTGGCCAGCAGGGCCGGGTCGGCCAGCACCAGGGCCGGGGCGTGAAAGGCCCCGATCAGGTTCTTACCCTGCGGCAGGTCGGCCCCGGTCTTGCCGCCCAGGCTGGAATCGACCATGGACAGCAGCGAGGTAGGCACGCCCACCCAGGGCACGCCGCGCAGGTAAGTGGCGGCGGCAAACCCGGCCAGGTCACCGACCACGCCGCCGCCCAGGGCCACCACGGTCGAGCCGCGCTCCAGGCCGCCTTCCAGGAAGGCCTGCCACAGCAGCTGCACCGTGTCCAGGGTCTTGTGGAGCTCACCGGCCGGGATGGTCACCGGGTGCACCGGGTAGCCGGCGGCCTGCAGGGCCGCGATCGCCCGTGGAGCATACAGTGGGCCGACGTGGGCGTCGCTGACCAGGGCCACCGGCCCGCGCAGCCCGCGCTGCGCCAGCATGTTGCCCAGGGCGTCCAGCCCGCCGGGCTGCACGCGCACGTCGTAACTGCCCATGGCGCTGACGTGATAGGCGCCCAACAGGCGCTGGATCTTGCCCACGGCGCGGTGGGGTGAACAGCGCCCCATGTCCACCTGGATGGGGAAGGAGGCGTAATGTTCGCCGCGCCGTTCCAGCAGATCCGCCAGGCGCTGGGGCATGTCTTCCACCTCGCCCAGCAGGGGGCGTTCCCCGGGGCGGGCCTGCAGGCGTTTGAGCAGGGCGCGCGGGGAGGCATTCAGGCACACCACCACGCCGGCGGCCTCGGCCTGCGCCCGGTTGCCGGCGTCCAGCAGCGCGCCCCCGCCCAGGGAGACCACGGCCGGCCGGCCGCGCAGGGTCTCTTGCAGGCAGGCGCTCTCTCGGGCGCGGAAGGCGGGCTCGCCCTCGGCCTGGAAGATCTCCGGGATAGACCGGCCGGCCTGGCGTTCAATTTCCCCGTCCAGGTCGATGGCCGGCAGGTCCAGGGCGGCGGCCAGCAGGCGCCCCACGGTGCTTTTGCCCGAGCCGGGCGGTCCGTATAAGCAGAAAAAGCCATTCGTCGATGAAGGTGTCATGCGATTGTCCGTCTCACTCGGGCCAGAAGGTGTGTTCTCGCCCTTCTAATCTCAAATCTTCCAGGCGGGCCTGGCGCAGGGCCTGGAAGCGCAGTTTCATTTCGGCCAGCGAATCGCCGCCCAGTTTTTCCAGCAGGGCGTCGGCCAGCACGAAGGCCACCACGGCCTCCAACACGACCACGGCCCGGGGCACGGGGCAGAAATCGGAGCGCTCGTAGCGCGTTTCTACCGCCTCGCCGCTGGACAGGTCGACCGATCGCTGGGGGGCCAGCGTGGTGGGAATGGGCTTCATCGCCGCCCGGATGAGCAGCGGCTGGCCGGTGGTCATCCCGGCTTCCAACCCGCCCGAGCGCAGGGAAGGTCGCACCAGCTGCCCGTCTTCCAGCTGCACCGGGTCGTGCACCTGGGTGCCCGGGCGGCGCGTGTTCTCGAAGGCCGGGCCGAACTCCACACCCTTGATGGCCGGGATGCTCAACACGGCCGCCCCCAGGCGGCCGTCCAGCTTGCGGTCCCAGTGCACGAAGGAGCCCAGGCCGGCGGGCAGGCCCAGGGCGACCACCTCGATGATCCCGCCCAGGGTGTCCCGGTCGTTCATCACCTGGCGGATGGCCGCCTGCATGGCGTCCGCCGCCTGGGGGTCCGGGCAATGCACGTCGTTGGCCGCGGCGCGGGCGATGCGCTCTTCCAGAGACAGCTCGTCCAGGGCGGCGCTCACCGGGCCGATGGCGGCCACGTACCCGCCCACCTGGACGCCAAAGTGGGCCAACAGGCTGCGGCACACGGCGCCCACGGCCACGCGCACGGCCGTCTCGCGCGCCGAGGCGCGCTCCAGGGCCGGGCGCAGGTCGTCGTAGGCATATTTGACGGCCCCCGCCAGGTCGGCGTGGCCCGGGCGCGGGATGGTGAAGGGCGCCACGGCCTTGCCGCGCCAGCGGGCGTGGTCGCGGTTCTCCACCACCAGGGCTAGGGGACCGCCGGTGGTGTGGCCTTCCATGACCCCGCCCAGGATCTGCACCTGGTCGGTCTCCAGCTTCATGCGCGGCCCGGCGCCGTAGCCGTGCTGGCGGCGGGCCAGGTCGGTGTTGATCATTTCGGGTTCCAGGGGCATCCCGGCCGGGATCCCCTCCAGGATAGCGGTCAGCGCCGGCCCGTGAGACTCGCCGGCGGTCAGATAACGTAGGGGCATCGCTCAATCCTCGCCATGGTCATCAGTTTGGGCCTGGAGGTGCGGCGCCAGGGAGCCCTCGGCGGCGGCCCACATGGCCGGCCGGGGCGCCGGCAGGGCCGTCCAGCGTTCGAAGGACAGGGCGGCCTGTTCGACCAGCATCCCCAGCCCCCCGGTGGCTGCCAGCCCGGCGTTCAGCGCACGCTGCACCAGGCGTGTCTTAAAAGGATTGTACACCAGGTCGTAGACCGCCGCGCGGGGAGGCAGGTCCAGGTTCTCCGGCCAGGGGCAGGCGTCCACCCCGGGCGCCATACCCAGCGGAGTGGTGTTGACCAGCATGTCCAGGTCGCGCCCATCCAGGGCGGGCAGGTGTTCCAGGCTCAACGCCTGGGCCCCGGCGCCGGCTTTGCCCAGGTGCGCACACAATTCCTGGGCCTGGGCCGTGCGGCGGGCGGCCACCTGCACCCCCCAGCCATCCGTGAGCAAGGCGTAGACCACGGCCCGGGCCGCGCCCCCGGCTCCCAGTACCAGGGCTTGCCGGGGTTTCCCGGCGTCCCACCCGCGCCACAGGCCTTTCAGGTCGGCCAGGAAGCCGGGAGCGTCGCTGTTGTCGCCCACTACCTGCCCGGCCTGCACGTAGAGCAGGTTGGCGGCCCCGATGGCCTGGGCCGCGGGCGTCAGGCGGTCGACCAGGGCGAAGATGGCCTGCTTGTGGGGAATGGTCACGTTCAGCCCGTGCAGCTCGCCGCGGCGCAGGGCCGCTACCAGGCGGCGCAGCCCGGCCTGGCCCGGGTCGCCGGGCTCTACCGGGTATAGATCGTAGCTGCCGGCCAGCCCGGCGGCGTGCAGGGCGGCGGCGTGGATGTGTGGGGAGCGACTGTGGCCCAGGGGGAAACCGGTCAGCCCGAAGCGGTAGGACGACGGGGCGGCGGTGCTCATTGCCCGCCTTCCACTTCCAGCCCGGCGCCCAGCTGGCCCATGGCGGTGGTAAATTCAGGGAAAGATTCGCTCATGATGCCGGCTTCGAGCACGGTCACCGGGTTCTCTGCCCCCAACCCGGCCACGGCCAGGGCCATGGCCAGGCGATGGTCGCCGTTGGGGTCCACCTGGGCGCCCCCGGGGACTTCCCCGGTGCCCTCGATGACGAACCCGTCGCGGTGCTCTTCGACCTGCACGCCCAGCTTGCGCAGTTCGGCGCACAGCGAGCCGATACGGTCGGATTCTTTGAAACGCAGCTCTTCGGCCTGGCTGACCTCGGTGCGGCCGCGGGCAAAGGCGGCTGCCACGGCAAAGGCGGGGAACTCGTCGATCATGTCCACCACGCGCCCGCCCGAGACGGACACGCCCTGCAGAGAGCCGGCGCGCACGCGCAGGTCGCCCAGGGTCTCACCGGCGTACACGCGTTCGTTCTCCACCTTGATCTCGGCCCCCATCTCCCACAGGCTGGCCAGCAGGCCGGTGCGGGTGGGGTTGAGCCCCACGCCGCGCAGCACGACCTCCGAGCCGGGGGCCACCAGGGCGGCCACGATCAAGAAGGCCGCCGCCGAGAAATCGCCCGGGATGGTCATACGCAGCGGGGCCAGGTCGATGGCCTCCGCCGGGCTGAGGGTCACCGAGGGGCGCCCGTCGACCTGCCCGCTCCGCAGCGCCACGCCCATGCTGGCCAGCATGCGCTCGGTGTGGTCACGCGACAGGCTGGGTTCCACCAGGGTGGTGGGGTCGCCGGCGGCCAGGGCGGCCAGCAGCAGGCAGGTCTTGACCTGGGCGCTGGCCACCGGCAGCTCGTAGTACAGGGCGCGCAGCGCCTGCCCTACAGGGCGGGCCTGTAAGGCCAGCGGGGCGGTGCCCTGCGGGCCGGCCTGGATGGGCACGCCCATGGCCTGCAGCGGGGTGATGATGCGATCCATGGGGCGCCGGCGCAGGGAAGGCGTGCCGTCCAGCACGGCGGCCGTCCCCGCGGCGGCCAGCGCCCCGGCCAGCATGCGCATGGTGGTGGCCGAGTTGCCGCAGTCCAGCGCCCCCTCGGGCGGGACCAGCCCCTCCACCCCGCGGCCGGCCACGCTCAGCGTGGTCCCGTCCAGGCCCCAATGCACGCCCAGGGCAGTCAGGGAGCGCAGCATGGCTCCCGTGACCCCCGAGACGAGGAAGTTCTCGATGCGGCTTTCCCCCTGGGCCAGGGCGGCAAACAATGCTGCCCGGTGAGATATGGATTTATCACCGGGCAGCGTAATTTCACCGTGCAGCGCTGAGCTGCGTTGAATGGTCAATTGCATGTAGTCTCTCCGTGATCGGCCAGGTCCAACAAAGTGCGCCGCGCCGCGGCGCCCTGTTCCAAAGTAGCCAAAAGCCCTGCCTGGTCCGCACCGGCCAGCTGCGCTTCGAGCAGGTCGAGCCGGCGGCGGAAACCGCGCAGGGCTTCCAGTGCGTTGGGACGGTTGGTCGCCAGGGCGTCGGCCATCACCTGGGGCGAAGTGGCCCCGGTACGCGACGTGCTGCGGAACCCCGGGCCGATCAGAGGGGCGGCTTCCGCAGGGGTGACGGCCAACAGGGCGTTGGCGATCAGGTAAGGCAGCTGGCTGGTGGCGGTGACCCAGCGGTCGTGCGTCTCGGCGCTCAACCACAGCGGGTGACTGCCCAACAGGGTCACCAGTTCTTCCGCCAGGCGGCGGGCGTGGTCGGAGGTGCGCTCACAGGGGGTGAGGGCGAAAGGCGCTCCGCAAAACAGGGCTGCTTCGGCCAGCGCCAGCGAGGAATGCTCCTTGCCGCACATGGGATGCCCGCCCAACGGGTCGAAGCGCTCGGGCAGGCGCTGCATGGCCCGCACGACCTCGGCCTTGGTCGAGCCCAGGTCGAGCACCACGGCGCGGCCGGGATGCAGCCCCGGCAGGTCTTCCAGCAGGCGCAGGATGGTGTGCACCGGCGTGGCCAGGATCACCAGATCGGCCTGGGCCAGCAGGTCCGGCGCGCTGGCCGACAGCTGGTCGGCCAGTTCCATCTCGGCTGCCAGCGAGAGCACGGCCGGGTCCGGGTCGATGCCCAGCAGCGCCCGGCAGCGGCCGCGCAAGGCCAGCGCCAATGAACCCCCCATCAATCCCAGGCCCAGCACGGCAACTCGCGTGGAGCCCATAAACCCCGGCTCGTCCATGGCGCCTCAGGCCTCGACCGGAAGCGAGATGGGAGACGGGGCAGAGACGGCCTGGGAGGCGCCGCGGCCGAGCACCTCGGCAATGGCGCGCACCTGGCGCACCATCTCGCCGAAGCGTTCCGGCTTGAGGCTCTGGTTGCCGTCGGAGAGGGCTTCGTCGGGGGCGCGGTGCACTTCCACGATCAGGCCATCGGCCCCGGCGGCGATCCCGGCCCGGGCTACGGCGGAGACGTATTCCCAGTGACCCGTGCTGTGGCTGGGGTCGAGGATGACCGGCAGGTGGCTCAGCGATTTGAGCACCGGGATGGCGTTGATGTCGGTGGTGTTGCGCGTGGTGGTCTCGAAGGTGCGGATGCCGCGCTCGCACAGGATGACCTGCGGGTTGCCGTAGGCCAGGATGTGCTCGGCAGACATGAGCAGCTCGTCGATCGTGGCGCTCAGGCCGCGCTTGAGCAGCACCGGCAGGGGACTGCTCCCGGCGGCGTGCAGCAGGGCGAAGTTCTGCATGTTACGCGCCCCGATCTGCAGGATGTCGGCGTATTTCTCGACGATGGGCAGTTGTTCGGGGGTCATCACTTCGGTGATGACCGGCATGCCGGTGATCTCACGCACTTCGGCCAGCAGTTCCAGGCCGGCTTCGCCCATACCCTGGAAGGCGTAGGGCGAGGTGCGCGGTTTGTAGGCCCCGCCGCGCAGGATCTGCGCCCCGGCCTCTTTGACCGCCAGAGCCGTCTCGAGCAGCTGTTCGCGGCTCTCCACCGAACACGGGCCGGCCATCAGGGTGATCCCCGGGCCGCCGATCTGGATGCCGTTGACTACCACGCGCGTGTCGTAGGGGTTGAACTCACGCGAGGCCAGCTTGTAGGGCCGCGAGATGGGCATTACCCGGTCCACGGCGGGCAGCAGGTTGAAGTTGTCCGGGCGGGCCACCTTGGTGTCGCCAATGGCGCCGATGATGACGCGTTCTTCCCCCTGTACCAGGTGGGCTTGCAGGCCGCTGGCCTGAATTCGTTCGATGACGTGATCGACTTCCTGTTGGGTTGCTCCGACCTTCATAATAATAACCATTGGATAAGACTCCTCTTCCTCACGATTGGCGAATTAAATCCGGGCGTAAAGCAGCCGCTTCGCCCAGGTAAACATGCTGGATCTGGTCTTGCTCCAGGCCGGTATTCCAGTGCAGCAGCACGCGCACGCAGCGCGGCAGGCCACCGGGCACCGGTATCTCTTGTGCACACATCAATGGAACGTGATCCCAGCCCATCTGGCGGGCCGCCTGGGCCGGGTGTACGGAACACAGATCGGGCGTAACGGTAAAGAATGCGCTGGCAATGTCAGCTGCGCTCAAATCTGGATTGGATGCAATGATGGCTTCGAGCAGCTGGCGGGTGGCCGCCAGGACCAACTGGGGCTCATCTCGTTCAACAGTTGCCGCGCCGCGTACGCCTCGAACAGACATGCAATCTACCTCCTGCGTAAAAAAATAAAAACTGCGATGCCGTCGTGGCATCGCAGTTGGGGTTTCAGGATTCTTTCTCTGGCCCGCTTAAGCGCCACTTCCGGCAGCCGGTTCCGGTGTGCCGTAAAAATAGCGGTAAAAATAAAAATAGCGGGCAGAAAGACTTGGTTTCATGGTTGTGGTCGGTTTCCCTTAGATAGGAACTACTTTACGACATTTCCCCGAAAATTTCAAGGGGCGAATTGGGTAGATTAAGATATTTTAACATACCCGCCGGCGGTCACAGCTCGATCTCCATGGACAGCAGCTCGTGCTCCGCGCCGTCGCCCATGGTAAAGCGCCCGGATTGGGTCTGGCGGAAGCCGGCCCGGGTATACAGAGCCAGGGCCGCTCCCTGCTCACGGTTGACTTCCAGCTGGGCCCGGCGCAGGCCGTACCCTTTGAGCTCCTGGAGGACGGCCTCCAGCAGGGCCCTGGCGACCTGCCGGCCCCGCGCTGCGGGCGTGACGTACATGGCCACCACGCTGGCCGTCCCGGGCTGCTCCGGGAGCAGGGCGGCGCCGATCATGCCCACCAGCCGGCTGCCCTCTGCAGCAAACAACAGCCAGCTGCCCTGTCCCTGGGCGGCCTCTTCCAGGCGCGCCTGCCAGTAGGCGTCCGGCCGGTCGCAGAAATCCGGGTAGGTAGAGCAAAAGGCCTGCGGCTCGGTTTGCAAAGCCTCCAGGCGCAGGGTTTTGTAGGCCTGCCATTCGTGGGGCTCGAGTCTTTTGATCTGCATGGATGCCTCCAATTTATGCCGCCTGTGCGCCGGAATGATCCCGGCGCGCTTTGATTTTACCTCACTCTGGTGAGCGGCTGTGGATCGCCCGCAAAAAAATACGCCCCGGGAGGGTCTCCCAGGGCGCGCTTGTGAAACAGGTTCGGGTTACTCTTTGACCTGCAGGTGGGCTTCCAGGAACCACAGGGCCTTGTCGAGCTCCCGCGAGATCTCGGTGTACAGGTCGGCGGTATCCATGTCGCCGTACTTGTCACCGGAGGTATCGATGGCCTGGCGTACCGTATTGGCCACGGCCGCGTAGCGTTCGGCCAGGGCGCTGACGTTGTCCATGCCGGCGAAGACTTCGGGGAAGTCATCCAGGTGCGAGGCGCCCGCGGCCATGCGGGTCGTGCCGCGAGCCACACCGCCCAGGGCGGTCACGCGCTCGGCGATCATGTCTACGAAGGGGAAGATATTTCCCGCCAGGGTGTCGAACAGCTCGTGGAGCTGGAAGAAATTGGGGCCCTTGACGTTCCAGTGGGCCTGTTTGGTCTGAGAATACAGGTCAAAGACGTCCGCCAGGCTCTGGTTGAGCATGTTGATCAGCTCGACCCGGTTGTCCTGGGGGATATCGACATGAGTTGTGAACATTTCCAGTGTTTTCGTTGTTCCGTCTACGTGAATCGATTTTTTGCTATCCATAGTTTACGCTCCATTTCAGCGCCTGATGTAGGTTGCACACCCGGCACGCCGTAAACATAACATTAATCCCTACCCCCTTCAATGGGGAATTCCCCCAAATTCGGGTTAGGGTTTTCTCATTTTGGCCGGGGCCGGCCTTGATCATTTCTTGACAGGCGGCCGGCCTGGCTTGCGCTTTTGTTGAGAAATCCGCCCCGGAGAAGCTGTATAAACAGCTGAAATTGCATTGTGGAGGGAAAAGAGATGCTGGAT
>JAAZNB010000162.1 GCA_012798515.1 Chloroflexota bacterium | reverse complement strand
TTGAGCGAGAAGACCTGCTCCAGCTCGCCCTGGTCGAGCACGCCGCTGTCGATGACGTACTGGGCCAGGTCGCGGTAGGGCGAATGCACCACCACCGAGGGAATGTCGGTGCCCCACAGGATGCGCCCGGCGCCGACCACGTCCCGGGCCAACGCCAGGTAGCGGCAGGCAGATGGGAAGGGATAGGTCTCAGGCCAGGTGCTGAAGGGCACCGTGGCGATGGAAAAGTTCACGTTGGTCGTGTCGAGCAGCAGCTCCAGGTTATGGCGTACTTCCTCGAAATGGTCCTGGCGCGGGAAGAAGAGGTGCTCGATCACAAACTGGATACCGGGATATTCCCTGGCCATGCGCCCCACGCCCTCCACCTGGAAGCTCGCCTCCTCGAAGGTGCCCAGGTCGAGGCTGACGGTCAGGCCGCGCTGCGCACAGAAGCGGAACACCGGCTGCATCAGCTCACCGTCAATGCGGAAATCGGGATGGTAACCCATAAAGCCGTTCGAAGCGCTCATCTCGAACTTGAAGCCGCGGAAGTGGAACTCATCGATCAGGCGCACCATCACATCGCGAACGTCCAGGTAGTAGGGGTCGAAGGTGCCCATGCCGATCAGCCGCTCGGGATATTGGCTCTGTGCTGCGTGAACGTACTCGTTGGCAAAGCCGTAGTAAGAGCCCTGCAGCAGGATCGCTTTAGCCACGCCGGCCTCGTCCATGGCCGCCAGGAGCCGTTCGTAAGGGAAGGAATCGCTGCCGTAGGCGTCGGGCAGCAGCTTGGTGGTCTCACCGTTGGCCCAACGCACGGTGCCGTTGCCGATCGGCGTCGACTCACCCCGGCGGCCGAACCCGTAGATGTGTTTGAAGACGTGCGCATGTGCATCGATAATCTCTAGACTTTGCATGAACATTCTCCTTGTAGGTGATATCGCCCGGATAGATTATGGTTTGCGCTGCGAAATGCGGCTGTCGATGCCGACCGCGATGAGGATGAAGATACCGATCACCACCTGGTGCAGCAGGGCGTTGATCCCCAGCAGGTTCAGGCCGTTGCGGATGGTGGTCATCAGGATGGCGCCGATGATGGTGCCGTACAGGTTGGCCCGGCCGCCGGTCATGCTGGTGCCGCCGATCACCACCGCGGCGATGACGTCCAGCTCGTAGCCCTGGCCGGCCGTGGGGACGGCCGCCTCGGTGCGGGAAGTGAGCAAAATGCCCGCCACCGCACTCAGGAAACCGCAGATGGAGAACAGGATTAGCTTGATCTTGTAGACGTCGATGCCCACCAGGCGGGCGGCCTCTGGATTGGTGCCGATGGCCAGGGTGTAACGCCCCAGCTTGGTCCCCTGCAGGACATAGAGGAAGACGAGGAAGAAGAACAGCAGGATGAGGATGGGCACAGGGACGGGGCCGACGAAACCCTGGGCAAACCACTGGAACTCGGGGAAGCGCAGCCCGTAGATGGGCACGCCGTTGGTGTACATCAGGATCAGCCCGCGCATGATGCTCAGCGTGCCCAACGTGGCGATGAAATCGGGCATGCGCAGCTGGGTGATCAGCAAGCCGTTGATCAGCCCGATCACGCACCCCAGCACCAGGGTGAGGAACACTGCCAGGTAGATGTTCACCCCCGCCAGGATCATGGCCGCCACGGCAATGCCGCTGATGCCCAACGTGGCGCCCACCGAAAGATCGATGCCCCCTTCGGCGATGATCAGGGTCATGCCGATGCCCATCAGGGCCACGAAGACCGCCTGGCGAATGACGATCATGATGTTGGAAACGGTCAGGAAGTTCGGGCTGGCAAATGTGAGGTAAGCGGCCAGGACCACAAAGGCCAGGATCACGCCGATCCCGTTGATAGAGAGGATGGATTTCAAACCGCTGTTTTCACCAGGGTGGAAAAGGTTGAGTTTTTTCATCATTGCTGCTCACCCGATTTTTCTGAATAATATTTGATCTGTTCGACGTTCGTCTCGGCGGCTTGTACATCCGCAGACACCTGGCCGTTGCGCATCACGATCACCCGGTCGCAAATCCCCACCACTTCCTCTTCGTCGGAAGACACCATGATCACCCCGCGCCCCTCTTTGACGAATTCGGTGATCAGCTTGTAGACCTCGGTCTTGACGTTCACGTCGATGCCACGGGTAGGGTCTTCGAGCAGCAGGATCTCGGGCCCGGTCAGGAGCCAACGCGCCAGTAGCACCTTTTGCTGGTTGCCGCCGCTCAGGCTCGAAATCACCTGGCCCGAAGATTGGGTTTTGATCTTCAACTTGTCGATGTAAGCGACCGCCAGCCGGCTTTCCTGGCGGGCAGAGATGTGCGTATTGCGCGTGATCAGGTTCAGGGAGGCGATGAGCATGTTCCAGCCCACATTCTTGATATCAAAGATGCCTTCGGTCTTTCGGTCGGCAGGCAAGAAGGCCATCTTGTGCTCGATTGCATCCTTGATATCCCGAATGGTCACTTTCCGGCCCCGGATGTGAACTTCCCCTTCCTCGGGCGGATCGATGCCGTAGAGGGCCCGGATCAGCTCGGTCTTGCCGCAGCCTGCCAGGCCCACAATGCCCAGGATCTCGCGCCGGTGCAGCTCGAAAGACACGTCCTGGAAGGCTTTTTCCCGCGACAGGTTTTTGACTTCGAAGATCTTCTCCCCGATCTCCAGGCGCTCTTTGGGGTACTGCCGTTCGAGCGACTTGCCGATCATGGCCTGGATGAGGGTATCCACCGAGGCCGCGTGGCTGGGACTGTCCAACACGCATTTCCCGTCGCGCAGCACGTAGACGCGGTCACAGATATCCAACACTTCGAAGAGATAGTGCGACACGAAGATGATCGAAGTGCCCAGCTTCTTCAGGTCGCGGATGACGGTGAAGAGGCGCTCTTTCTCGCGGGCCTCCAGGGCCGTGGTGGGCTCGTCCATGATGATGATCTGCGCTTTGTAGTAAAGCGCCCGGGCGATTTCCACCAGCTGTTTCTCGGCCAGGGTCAGCCTTTCCAGCGGCATATTGACGTTGATGTCCGTGCCCAGGGTCTCGTGCAGGATCCTGCGCGCCTCGGACTCCATCTTGCGGTTGTCGATGGGGGTCACCAGGCCCGAGACAGGAACCCGCTCGAATTCACGGGCAATAAAGATGTTCTGGGCCACGGTCAGGCTGGGGAACAGGCTCAACTCCTGGTAAATCGTGCTGATGCCAAGCCGGCGCGACTGCTCGGGGTTGCGAAAATCCACGTGATGACCGTCGACCAGCATCTCGCCCTGGTCAAATTCATACGCGCCGCAAATGATTTTGATCAAGGTGGATTTTCCGGCCCCGTTTTCGCCGATCAACCCCAGCACTTCGCCCGGGTTCAACTTCAGGCTGACATTATCCAATACCGGGACGTTGTTGAAGGCCTTGTGGATATTGTTCAGTTCAAGAACGGGTGTTTGTTCCAAGGTGTTCACTCTAGGTTTATATTACTTTGGTTTCCGCAAAAAGCGGTTCAAAAACAGCGGGGGTTTTGGGCCTGGCAGCCCCGGCTACACGGGGCTGCCAGAATCTAAACAGCATGGCAGAGCAGGCTCCCCTGCTCTGCCATCCTTGTCAGGCCGGGTTTGAGCTATTGCTCCGGCTGGCGGGGAACATAGATGTAATTTTCTTCGTTGAAGGTATCGATATTGGACTGATCGTAGACCACCAGCTGAGAATTGATGATGCGGTCCACTTCCTGGCCGTCCACGGCGAAGGCCTTGAGGGTCTTGATCAGGTTGACGCCCATTTCCTTGGCGGCGGTATCCACGGTGACCATCATCTCACCCGCCTTGATGGAAGCGTTGGCGTCCTTGGTGTTGTCGTAACCGGCCACGACGATCTGCTCCATCAGGCCGCGTTCCTTGATGGCCGTGATGGCGCCGAGGGACATTTCGTCGTACAGGCCAAAGAGGAAGTTGATGTCAGGGTTGGCCGTGAGGACGTTCTCCGCCACCGCCTGGCCCTGGGCGCGGGTCCAATCCGCAACCTGGGAGGTAACGATTTCGAAATTGTCCTGGCCGTCGATGGCGCATTTGAAGCCATCCAGGCGCATGGAGTTGACCAGGCCGGGGAAGCCTTCCAGGACGGCGACCTTGGTAGGCTGGCCGTCGAAGTAATCGATCGCCCATTCACCGATCAGGTAACCGGCGTTCTTCTGGTCGTAACCGATCATGGAGACGTAGTAGGGATCATCCGGGCGCAGCTCGGCCATGTTGAAGAGGAAGACGGGGATCCCGGCTTCTTCGGCGGCCTTCATGTAGGGCATTTCGGCCTCTTCACTCTCGGTGGCCAGGAAGATCGCATCGACTTTCTGCTCGATGACGTTTTCGAGGATATTGGTCTGTTCCTGGATGGAGGTGGTGTTGTTGGTAGGGGCCTGCACCAGCAGTTTGGCAAACTCCTCGCCGCCCAGGCGGTCGATCTCTTCCTTGATGCCGCTCAATACCATGTCGTACTGCGTGTTCATGACGTTGGGGACGTAGGCAATGGTGAGGGGCAGATCCTTGGTGGTGGGTTCGAGGAAACCTGCGGCCAGCTCGGGCGTGGGCATGGTGCTGCAATCCACCATTTCTTCCGCCGCGGCGGCTTCGGTAGGCGCAGCCTCTGCCGGGGCAGCTGTATCTTCAGCCGGGACCGTGGTGTTTTCAGCCGGTACGGCGGTATTTTCGACCGGAGCAGCGGTGGGAGCCGCTTCCTGGACCTGGTTGCTGGTAGGCCCGCAACCGGCCAGGAGAACCATGACTACAACAAAAAACAGACTAAGAAACTTCTTCATGAGAGACCTCTCTTGATGTGAATTTCTTCTTCCTAGTTTTATTGCGCTTGAGTCGGACGAACTGAAAACGTACTGGAACCAAAACGGCGTGGATAGATCCTGGTGAATGACTTATGGCATTTTCCTCCTCGGGCCAAAATGGTTGGCGGCGATTGCACCAGATTTTCTTGTTCACAAAAGGGAGTCCCTGTCCAAAGGACGTAACAGGGTTAACGTGCGCACCGGTAAAGGTCCGGACAGTCAAAGTACCAACGATATTATAGTTAGCGCTATAGTAAAGAGTATATAGTAAATCATTTTGGTTGTCAAGATATTGTTATTTTCTTCACAAGCCACCGGCAAAAAGTGGGAGAAACCGGCCCCTACCCCCTGAAATCCCCCCGGCGCCGCCTTACAAAGGGCGACAACCGGCTCAGGCGGACTCGCGAACGTACAATTCAGGCTCGATGCGGATGGAAGCCGGCGACGCCTCGCCGGCCACGATCTCCAGCAGGGTGCGCATGGCCAGCCGGCCGATGTAATTCTGGTTGAAATGCAGCGTGGTGAGTTTAGGCCGCACGATTGAAGCCAGGGGAATATCGTCTACCCCCATGATAGCGATATCTTGCGGCACCTGCTTGCCGATCTCCAGGCAATATTGCAGCGCCCCCATGGCCACCAGGTCGTTGAAGGCGAAAATGGCGTCGATTTCGGGGTGAGCCGCCAGCAAATTCCCGGCCGCGGTGTGTCCCGACTCGGTATCCGGCGGGCTGCTCTCCACCAGGCTGGCGTCGTATGGCAGGTTGGCCGCCTTGAGGGCGGCCTTGAAGCCTTCCAGGCGTTTCTGAGCCGAGTTGGAGTTGCTCGGGCCGCTGATGTGGGCGATACAGCGCCGCCCGCTGCTCAAGAAATGGGACACGGCCAGGTGCGCCGTGTTCTGATCGTTCAAATTGATGGTGATGGTGCCCGGCATGGGGGTCTTCAGCTCGCGGTTGAGCAGCACGGTGGCCGAAAAACGCTCGATTTGCTTCTCCAGGCGGCTGTTGGGCAGGCGCGAGCTGCACAAAATCAGCCCATCCACGTCTTTTTCCCACAGGGAGTCCAGGGCGCGCAGCTCGCGAGTGGTGTCTTCCGCCGTATTGATCAGGAAAATGTTGTACCCTCGCTCGTAGGCGTGGTCTTCCACCCCGCGGGCGATCTGGGCAAAGAAGGGGTTGGTGTTATCAGGCACCACCAGCCCGACTGTGGTGGTCTGGTTGGTGGCCAGGCCGCGGGCAATCTGGTTGGGACGGTAATCGATCTCACGGGCAATATCCAGGATCTTCTGGCGCATTTCCGCGCTCACGCCGGGTTTATTATTGATGACGCGCGAAACCGTCATCATCGTCACCCCGGCGATCCTGGCCACGTCGGATAAAGTCGCCCGTGTTTTCATCAATCCTCCCAATTTCCAAGTTACCCCCTATTGTAACTTAATTTCCTCTGTTATAATTTTTACATTAGCGCTAACGTTAATCGGCGGAATACACCAGTGCGGACAGACCTGATTTATTCACCGAGAACTCCACCAGGAGGTCAATTTACATGCTTTCGACCGACCGCTTCTTTGACCCCGACGTCTCCAGGAAATCCGCTGCGATCGAGCTCTACGCGCTGATCAAAGACCTGCCCATTATCTCCCCCCACGGGCACGTCGACCCGGGCCTCTTCAGCGATCCCGGCAGCCGCTTTGGCAACCCCATCGAGCTGCTGGTTCAACCCGACCATTATTTGTTGCGCATGTTGTATTCCCAGGGCGTGCCCCTGGAAGACCTGATGCAGAAGGAAGATCCCCGCCGGGTGTGGCAGGTCTTCGCCGGCCACTTTCACCTGTACCGCGGCACGCCTTCCGGGCTGTGGTTCACCCACACCCTGGAGATGCACTTCGGGATCACCGAGAAGTTGAACGCGGCCTCGGCGGAGCGCATCTACGATCAGATCGAGGCCGCCCTGGCCGCGCCGGAGTTCACCCCGCGCAACCTGTTCGAGCGGATGAACATCGAGCTGCTGGCCACCACCGACCCCGTGGTGGGCGCGCTGGAACATCACCAGGCCATCCGCGCTTCGGGCTGGTCCGGGCGGGTCATCCCCACCTTCCGCGCCGACGACATGATTAACATGCTGGCACCCAACTGGTTGAACAACGTGCAGCTCCTCAGCGCCGCCAGCGGCATCGACGTGGGTGATTATCGTTCCTACCTGGCCGCCCTGGAACAGCGCCGCGCTTTCTTCAAGTCGCTGGGCGCCACGGCCACCGACACCAGCATCTACCTGCCCGAAACGGCCTGCCTCAGCCCCCTGGAAGCCGAGACGATTTTCCAGCGCGCCCTGAAAGGCCAGGCCTCCCCGGACGACGCCGCCCGGTTCTGCGCCCACATGCTGGTAGAAATGGCGCGCATGAGCGTGGAAGACGGCCTGGTGATGCAGCTCCACGCCGGCGTGTATCGCAACCACAACCCCGAGGTCTTCAAGCGCTTTGGGCCCGACATGGGCTTCGACATCCCCGTGCAGGCCGAATATACCCTCAACCTCAAGCCCTTGCTGGACCGCTTCGGCGACCACACCAACTTTACCCTGATCCTCTTCACCCTGGACGAGACCCTCTACGCCCGCGAGCTGGCCCCCCTGGCAGGCGCCTACCCGTCCCTACGCCTGGGTCCGCCCTGGTGGTTCTACGATTCCTGGAACGGCATGAGCCGCTACTTCGACCAGGTGATGGAGACGGCCGGCCTGTACAACACGGTCGGTTTCAACGACGACACGCGCGCCTTCCTGGCCATCCCGGCCCGCCACGACGTGTGGCGCCGCGCCGCGGCCAACTGGCTGGCCGGGCTGCTGGTGCGCCGCCTGATCGACCGCCAGGACGCCGAGCAAATGGCCGTCGAGCTGGCCGTGGGACTGGCCAAGCGGGCCTACCGCCTCGAACCTTAACCCAACTGCGGCACCTATTCCCGGAGGTATCATGACCAACCCATTTTCCCAGGCTTATCATTTCGACGGCCAATGCGTTATCATTACCGGTGGAGCAGGCGTATTGGGCAGCCAGATGGCCGGCGCCCTGCTGGCCTGCGGCGCCCACGTCGCCATCCTTGACCTCAACCTTGAAAGCGCCCAGCAGGCGGCCGGGCGGCTCAATGCGGCCTCCAGCGCCGGACGGGCCCTGGCCGTGCAGGCCAACGTCCTGCAGGAAGCGTCCATCCGCGCCGCCATGGAAGCGGTGCTGCACGAGTTTGGCCGCGTCGACGGCCTGATCAACGCCGCCGGGGGCAACAAGCCCGCCGCCACCACCAGCGACGAGCGCTCTTTCTTCGACCTGCAGCCGGACGCCCTGCGCTGGGTCTTCGACCTCAACCTGATGGGCACCATCCTGCCCTCCCAGGTCATCGGACGCCACATGGCCGCCCAGCAGCATGGCGTCATCCTGAACATCTCCTCGATGAACGCCTTCCGGCCACTGACCCGTATCCCGGCCTATTCGGCGGCCAAAGCCGGGGTGAGCAACTTTACCCAATGGCTGGCGGTGCACATCGCTCAGGAATACTCTCCTCACATCCGCGTCAACGCCCTGGCGCCCGGCTTCTTTCTGACCGAGCAAAACCGTTTCCTGCTGACCCAGGGCAGCGATGGCAGCCTCTCGGAGCGGGGGCAAAAGATCCTGGAGCATACTCCCATGGGCCGTTTCGGCGACCCGCAGGACCTGTTGGGCCCCATGCTGTGGCTGCTCTCTCCCGCCTCGGCCTTCGTCACCGGCGTGGTCATCCCCGTGGACGGTGGTTTCTCGGCCTACAGCGGCGTATAGACAGACCCGCGAGAGTCCCTCTCCCGGTCGCGTCAGGAGGAAAGACATGCTCTACGCTTCCCAATACAACCCGGACGGCCTGCTCACAGAAGACGACATCCGGGCGACCCTGTCCGCAGGTCTCTGCGGCCGCTTTGATGGGCAGAAGGTGCTGGTGCTGATCCCCGATCACACCCGCTCGCTGCCCATGCCAATCCTGTTCCGCATGCTGGTCGAGATCCTCTCGGCCGCGCGCCAGTTGGATTTCATGGTGGCCCTGGGCACGCACCCGGCCATCCCCGAGGAGGGCCTGCTCCATCTGGTGGGCATCACCGCCCAGGAGCGCGCCGGCGCCTATCGCCAGGTCGGACTGCTCAACCATGCCTGGGACGACCCGGCTGCCCTGGCCTCGCTGGGCGTCATGGAAGCAGACGAGATCCGGCACATCGCCGCCGGCTCCTGGCACAGCTCCCTGCCCGAGCGGGTGGACATTCGCATCAACCAGCTGGCCCTGGAATACGACCACATCCTGATCGTGGGGCCCACCTTCCCACACGAGGTGGTAGGCTTCTCCGGCGGGGCCAAATACCTGTTCCCCGGCATCTCGGGGCCGGACATGATCAACGCCACCCACTGGCTGGGGGCCCTGGCGGGCGTGGTGGGCACCATCGGCATCAAAGATACCCCTGTGCGGGCCATGATCCACGCCGCCGCGCGGCGCTTGAAGACCCCGGTGACCCTGGCCGCCCTGGTGGTGGCAGGCCACGATCTGGCCGGGCTGGTGATCGGCGACCTGTTCGAAGCCTGGAGCGTGGCGGCCGATTACTCGGCCGTGCGCCACATCCACTGGAGCGAGCGGCCCTACCAGCGCATCCTGTCTTGCGCCCCGTCCATGTACGACGAGCTGTGGACGGCCGCCAAAGCCGTGTACAAGATGGAACCGGCCGTGGCCCCCGGGGGCGAGGTGGTGGTGTACGCCCCGCACCTGGACACGGTCAGCCACGTGCACGGCCGCTACATCTACCAGATCGGCTACCACATCCTGCCTTATTTCCTCCAGGATTGGGACCGTTTCGCCGGCATCCCCCTGGGCGTCCTGGCGCACAGCACCCACGTGCGCGGCTCCGGGGTGATGGCAGACGGCGTCGAGAAGCCCAACGTCAAAGTCACCCTGGCCAGCAAAATTTCGGCCGAGGACTGTGCGCACCTGAACCTCGGCTACCTGGACCCGGCCAAAATCGATATCGAAGCCTGGAAAGACCGCCAGGACGAAGGCATCCTGTACGTGCCGCGCGCCGGCGAGATCCTGTACCGTTTGAAAACATAGGGGGAACCAATGTATCTGATCATTATGGGCGTCTCCGGCAGCGGAAAGTCGACCATCGGGCAGATGCTGTCGGCGCAGCTGGGCTGGCCGTTCTACGATGGGGACGACTACCACCCGCCGGCCAATATTGCCAAAATGTCAGCCGGCATTCCTCTCACCGATCAAGATCGGGCCCAATGGCTGGAAACGCTGGCCGGGCTGATCCGATCCGGCACGGCGGCCGGCGCCAACGGCATCATCGCCTGCTCTGCCCTGAAACAGGCCTACCGGCAAATACTCAGCGCCCCGGCCCCGCAACAGGTGCGTTTCGTTTACCTCAAGGGCAGCTACGCGGTCATCCTGGAGCGCATGCAGCGCCGCAGCCACTTCATGAAACCGGAAATGTTGGCCAGCCAGTTTACCACCCTGCAGGAGCCGGAGGATGCCCTCACCTTTGAGATCAGCCTGCCCCCCGCAGAGATCGTCCAGGGCGTGCTGCGCGCCATCGCCCCGGGCGGCGCCTTGCTGGGCATCCTCGGCCTGGGCGTGATGGGGCGCAGCCTGGCCCACAATTTTGCCCGCCACGGGTACCGGCCGGTGGGCTACGATCTGAACCCCGAGCCGCTCCACGCGGCCGGGATCCCCACTGCGGCCTCCCTGGAAGACCTGCTACACCAGCTGGAACCGCCGCGCACCCTCTTTTTGATGGTCCCTGCCGGCGCGCCGGTGGACGCGGCCATCGCCTCTCTGCGGCCGGGGCTGCAAAAAGGCGACGTGATCATCGATGGCGGCAACTCCTACTTCAGCGACACGGAACGCCGCTACCAGGAACTGGCCGCAGCCGGCATCCACTTCATCGGCCTGGGCGTGTCGGGCGGTGAAAACGGGGCCCTATGGGGACCCAGCCTGATGCCCGGGGGTTCTATCGAAGCCTGGCAGCGCGTCGGGCCAATGTTCGCCGCCATCGCCGCCCGCACGCCGGATGGAGAGCTCTCCGTGGGCTGGATGGGCGCCGGCGGCGCCGGCCATTACGTCAAGATGGTGCACAACGGCATCGAATACGGCGACATGCAGCTGATCGCCGAGGTCTACGACCTGCTCCACCGCGGCGCAGGGCTCTCCAACCAGGAGCTCTCCCAGGTCTTTGCCGATTGGAACCGCCGCGAGCTGCATTCTTACCTGATCGAGATCACCGTCCAGATTTTGGCCCGCGAGGACGAAGAGACCCACCGGCCGCTGCTGGACCTGATCCTGGACGAGGCCGGGCAAAAAGGCACCGGCATGTGGACCGCGCAGAACTCCCTCGACCTGGGCGTGGCCATCCCTACTATCAACTCCGCCGTGGAGAGCCGCATTCTCTCGGCGCGCAAGGCCGAGCGGCTGGAGGCGGCCCGGGTCTTCGGCGGCGCCCAGGCTTATCACGGCGACCGCCAACAGCTAATCGCCGGCGCCGAAAAGGCCCTGTACGCCAGCAAGGTCACCGCCTACGCCCAGGGCTTGCAGCTGCTGCGCACGGCGTCACAGCAGTACGCCTGGAATGTCGACCTGGCCGAGGTGGTGCGCGTGTGGAAGGCGGGCTGTATCATCCGCGCCTCGCTGCTCAACGACATCGCCGCGGCCTATACCGCCAGCCCCGACCTGCCCAACCTGCTCCTGGACGAGGCGTTCAGCACCGCCGTGCGCAGCCGCCAGTCTGCCTGGCGCCAGGTGGTCCAGACCGCGGTGGGGCTGGGCATCCCCATGCTGGCCACCGGGGCCTCCCTGGCCTATTTCGACGCCTACCGCTCGGCCGTCCTGCCCACCAACCTTACCCAGGCCCAGCGCGACTACTTCGGCGCCCACACCTACCGGCGGGTGGACAAAGAGGGGGTATTTCATACCCAGTGGTAAAGTGGCTGGAAGAAAGTGCTTTTAGGAAAAATTGCGGCATAAAATAGCCGCAATTTTTTTGTTTTTCCGTGTATACTGAATATTATTTTCGTAAATCGTCAAATTATTTATATTTTTGACGATTTACGAAAACAGAGGGTTAAAATGAAAAGAGAACGCCTTGCCTTAAACCTCACCGAGCTGGTAACAAAATTCTCCGGTCAAAAATATGTATTCAAATCTGACTTGAGAATTTTTTATCATTCGCTCTACACAGATTTTTCAGAACCAACCTTTAGAAGAATTCTGTATGCCCTGGAAAAACAGAACGTAATCATTCACGCTGGCCGAGGCACTTATGTTCTTCAAGACCCCCATTCTTCTCAGACGCCGCGTAAACAGCTTTTTATTCCCACCCTCTCTGCAGAGATAATCCAAATAAACCGTGAAATCAAGGAAACATTTCCTTATACAGACTACTTGCTTTGGGAAACCAACATTCTACACGAATTTATGCTGCATCAGCCTGGACAAAACTATATCATTCTTGAATGTGAAAAAGAAACTGAGAATTCCATATTTAATCACCTGAATACCATTTATCCTGGAAATGTTTTTTTATATCCAGGTCGGACCACGATCGAAAGATATGCCCTGCAGCAAAAGAGCTCCATATTTGTTTCTAACATGTTCTCTCAAACGCCCAAAGGGAAAAAAGTTCGGGAAATTCCGTATGCGAAACCGGAAAAAATTTTAGTCGACCTGCTGGTTGACGATGAAAAATTCTTTTTGTTTCATGGAAAAGAATTAGCAATAATTTTTGAGAATATATTTGATAGCTATTTAATCGATGAAAAATCTTTAATACGCTATGCCGGGCGACGAAACGCGATCAGCAAACTTAAACAATTTGTCCAAAATCAAACACAGATCAAACTCGAACGGTTCAACGAGGCCAGCCATGATTTCACGAAATTCACACACCCTTGAATGGATTACGCAAGTCCGCGAATCTTCCCCTGGCGCAAAATTAGACCCCATCCTGATCGAAAAAATGATCATGGCATTAACCTTAGTCGAACATCTCCGGTCCAGCGGACTGGAGTTTGTGTTCAAAGGCGGGACTTCACTGGCATTAGTTTTAAAAGAACTCAGGCGATTCTCGATTGATATCGATATTATCGTCTCCCCCAATCAGGATTTGCACGAATGTTTTCAAGCTATTCTAGAACAAGGTCCTTTCTCATCGTATGAAGAAGACCAACGTGTAGATTGCTTCGCCGTCTGGCCGGGGCCCCTCAGGGGTTCGTAGAGTAGACAGTGCAGCCTGCCCGCCGGGGTGGGGATTGCTTCCCCCGGCCAAAGCGCCGGGGGTAACGCTGCCCTCGCAATGACACCAGGCTCACCAGAGATACATTTCCCCTCCCAATTTCCTTAAAACTATTGACTGACCGTCAGTCATATGCTATAGTATACCCAATTGACTGACCGTCAGTCAATAAAGGAGAGACGCATGAGCCGCACGGTAAAGAAACCCGAAGAACGCAGAGCCGACATCGTCAGAGCCGCCCGGCGCCTGTTCCAGGCCGGCGATTACGAACAGACCACCATGCAGGACGTGATGAATTCCCTGGGGATTGCCAAAGGGACCATCTACTACTACTTCAGCTCGAAAGAAGAGCTGCTGGAAGCGGTCATCGAAGACATGGTCGAGGAAAGCACGCAGCACATGCAAAGCCTGGTCGAGGCCAGCCACGGAAACGCCCTGGAGAAACTACGCACCCTGATCACGGCCGGGAACATCGCCGACGAGAACGACGAGATCCTGGAGCAGCTACACCGCCCCGGCAACGCCGGGATGCACACCCGCCTGTTGGCGGCTGCCCTGCAAAAGCAGGCCCCCCTGTACGCCCGGCTGGTCCAACAGGGCTGCGAGGAAGGCCTGTTCCACACGGATACGCCCCTGGAGACCTCCGAGTTCATCCTGGCCGGGGTGCAGTTCCTCACCGACCAGGGGATCCACGCCTGGACGCCGGAGACCTTGATGCGCCGCAGCCAGGCCCTCCCGACCCTGATTGAGAACTTATTAAAAGCCCAACCGGGCTCCTTTCAATTTTTGTCCCCGGATACACCTGAAGAAAGAGAAACAAAATGATCCAAGCTTCTGTCTACAAACCGCAACGCTTCTTTGCCATTACCTACGCCATCACCTGGGTTTCCTGGTTCCTGGCAGCCTTTCTCAGTTACCAGGAAGGTGGAGAGACCCTTTTCATTCCGTTCTTGATCCCCGGCCTGGTGGCGCCCTTTGCAACCGCCCTGTGGATGATCCTGCGTTCGCGCTCAAGCGGGCTGAAAAAGCGCTTCACCAGCCGGCTGTTCGACCCGCGGCTGATCAAACCGGCCAGCCTGCTGCCTATCCTCACCATCATGCCGGCCACTGTGCTGGTCTCGGCCTGGATCTCGCTGCTGTTTGGGCAGCCGCTCACGCAGTTCCAGCTGGCCGAAGGCTTTTCCTTCTCGGTGGGCTTCGTCCCGGTGCTGATCGTGCTCATCCTGGCCGCCACCTTCGAAGAATTGGGCTGGCGGAGCTACGCCCTGGACAGCCTGAACGTAAAGTCTAACTACTTCACGGCAACCTTGATCTTTGCCCTGCTGTGGGCCGGGTGGCACCTGCCCCTGTTCTTCATCAACGGCTATTACCAAAACGAGATCGTCAGGATGAACCTGCTCTACGGGGTCAACTTTATGGTCAGTGTCATCCCCATGGCTTTTATCATCAGCTGGCTGTGCCGCCTGAACCGGGGCAGTATCCTGATCGCCATCCTGTTCCACTTCTTGATCAACATGTGCCAGGAAGCTTTACAGATCACCCAGGTCACCAAGTGCATCGAGACGGGGGTGTTATTCCTCATCGCCGCGGTCATCGTGCTGCTCAACCAGAAAATGTTCTTCGAAAAACCACGCGAGGCCCTGGCATGAAGACGCAACCCTCCTCCAACAATTCCATGGCAAGGGTCATGTCCCGGCGTGATTTCCGCCTGTTATTCGCCGGCGCGGCCACCTCTCTGCTCGGCGACCAGTTCACCATCATTGCCACGCCCTGGCTGGTGCTGAAACTGACCAGCGACCCGGTGGCGCTGGGAATCGTCCTGGCGCTGGAAGGCATCCCGCGGGCCATATTCATGCTCTTCGGCGGGGCCATCAGCGACCACCTCTCCCCGCGCCGGACAATGCTCATCGCCAACCTCACCCGCTTCTTCCTGACCGCCCTCATGGCGCTGCTGGTCTTCAGCGGAGCGGTCCAGCTGTGGATGATCTACGTGTTCGGCCTGCTGTTCGGCATCGTGGCCGGCTTCGCCATCCCGGCCGAGAACAGCATCGTACCCATGTTGGTCGAAGAGCAGGACCTGCAAGCCGGCAACTCGATCATCATGGGCATCACCCAGGTGGCCGGGTTCGTCGGCCCCACCGTGGCCGGCATCCTCATCGGGCGCTTCTCCGAATCCCTCACCGGGGTGGGCCTGGCCTTCGCCATCGACGCGCTCACCTTCGTCGCCTCGGCGATCACCCTGCAGCTGATCCGGGCCGGGAAAACCGCCCCGGCCTCCGGCGCCGCGGGCCAGGAAAGCGTGTGGGATTCCATCCTGGCCGGGGTGCGCTACATGTGGAGCGACAAGACCCTGCGCCTGATGTTCCTGGTCCTCACCACGGTGAATTTCCTGCTGATCGGGCCGCTCATGGTGGGTATCCCCGTGCTGGCCGACCAGCGCCTGCCGGAGGGCGCGGCTGCCTTCGGCCTGCTGATGTCGGCCTTTGCCGGCGGGAATCTGGTGGGCTACCTGTTGGCCGGGTCCCTGCCCCGGCCGGACGGGACGGGCATGCGCTGGATCATGGTATTGCTGATCGCCGCCTTCGGGCTGGTGATCGGGGCGCTGGGGTTCATCCCCTCTACGTGGCTCGATTTCGGGCTGCTGCTGCTCCTCGGCCTGGGCAACGGGTACATTGCCATCCTGCTCATCACCTGGATGCAAACCCGCACGCCGCAAGCCATGCTGGGGCGCATGATGAGCCTGCTCATGCTGTCCAGCACCGGGTTGGTGCCCATCTCGCAGGCTCTCTCCGGGGTGTTGAGCAAGTGGAACCTGACCCTGTTGTTCGCCATACCCGGCGCGCTGGTCCTGCTGGTGAGCTCGTGGATGGCCCTCCAGCCCGATCTCAAGCGCCTCGGGGCCGGCCTCACCGCAGCGCCCGCCGAAGGGTGAACTGCCATCCGGCAGCCTTTCGATTGCACAAGATGGGTTATATGGCATAATTTAAAGATCTGACCGATCGCCGCTTTCCACGGCGAAGAAAGAATCGATCCATGCCCCCAACTACATCCTCCGGCGTCAAACCCAGGCCTGCCCTGGGAGTCATCTTCCACCCCCGCTTTCCCCCGGCAACCCTGGCCGGCTACGCCCGCCGGGCCGAAGAGGCCGGCTTCGATGAATTGTGGTTGTGGGACGATTGCTTCCTGCCGGGAGCTTTCACCTCGGCCGCCATCGCCCTCTCCGCCACCCGGCAGCTCAAGGTCGGCATCGGGCTTTTGCCCGCCACGGCTTATAACCCCCTGTTCGCCGCCATGGAAATCACCACCCTGGCCGGCGCCTTCCCGGGCCGCATCTTGCCCGGCTTCGGGCACGGCGTGGCGCGCTGGATGGAACAGATCGGCGCGGCGCCGCAATCCTCCTTGCAAACCCTGGGCCAGACGGTGCTCACCGTGCGCCGGCTCCTGGGCGGCGAACTGGTCACCACCCACCAGGCCCAGGTGAACCTGGAACAGGTGCGCATGCAGCTGACGTCCAACCCGGTCCCGCCCCTGTACGTGGGAGCCATGCGCAGTAAATCACTGCGGCTGGC
>JAAZNB010000744.1 GCA_012798515.1 Chloroflexota bacterium | reverse complement strand
GAGCACAAACGCATCCGGGGAGCGTAATCCTGCTTCGAGTTGCTTTTGCTCTTCATCTGTTAACGTTCGGACGAATATTGGCGCTTTCATGCCACCCTTTATACCACATCGCCGTTTATCTTGCCGGATTATGCACTAGCCTCGTAACCAGCGCCAATAATAAAATAAAGAATAGGATTGAATACCGGTTTTGAACGAGTGAGTTCTTCATTATCCCCCCTTTTGTCGAATGTTAGATCGTTGTTGTCGGTGTGCTTCTGAAAAATCCTAAAGGAAATCTGATAATGGCTTTTTCGATAAATCTCTCCAAAACCACTGTAAAAAATTCTATTCTGCTATCCAAAACTGGCTGATTATTTCTTTTATCACAAATGAACGATAATTACAATCCATTTTTTGATTTTTCTAATCTTTTATCCCTGGCAAGTTTGCTGATGCGAGTAAGGGGATGTTTTACCCAGTCTGAGTCAGGGCCTGGATAAGTTTGATTTGCCCCGCCCCATGACCCAGCCGCCGATGGCCATGAACACTTTGGGCGGCAGCAGGCCGACGAAGGGGGCGGCCAGCTGGAAGAAGAGCACTTCGAGCTGGTTGCCCAGGCCCGGAATGACCAGGGGGCGGCCGGCCTGCAGGGCGCGATAGCCGATTTGGGCCACACGCTGCGGAGACATGGTGTGGCGGAAGAGACGCACGCCCTGCATGCTGTGACGGGTGACGAAAGCCGTGTCGGTGGGGCCGGGGCACAGGGCGGTCACGCTGACGCCGCTGTGGCTCAGCTCGGCCGCGATGGCCTCCGAAAAGCTGAGCACGAAGGCCTTCGAAGCGCAGTAGACGCTGTTGAGCGGCCCGGGGACGAAAGACCCGATCGAGCCCAGGTTGAGGATGCGCCCGTGGCCGCGCTGCAGCATGCCGGGCAGGCACAGGTGGGTGAGGTGCACCAGGGTGGAGATATTGACCTGGAGGAGGGCCAGCGTCTGCGCCAGGTCGGAGGGCGCAAAGGGGCTGTAGACCTGCGTCCCGGCGTTGTTGACCAGTACGTCGACCGCCAGAGCGCGCGCCTGTACCTGCCGGAAGACGGATTCCGCCGCGCCGGGCAGGGCCAGGTCCTGGACCAGGACGGTCACCTGGGCCTGGTGTTGGGCGCGCAGCTCACCGGCCAGGCGTTCGAGGGCGGCCTGGTTGCGGGCTACCAGGACCAGGTCATATCCATCTCGGGCAAACAGGCGGGCCAGTTCCAGGCCGATGCCGCTGCTTGCCCCGGTGATCAGTGCGGTGGGTTTCATGGGGATGACTCCTTGGTAAGGATGCGTACCTTCTGCCGGTACCGGCTGGTTGGCGCGGGTCCTGGCAGGATCCGGTTCAATTCTACCTCACCCATGCCCTGTCCGCACTGCCGGGAGGGAAAGGCCCATGTAAAGGCGTTTCGAGGCGGCAGGGAAAGACCGGCCCGACGCCGGGAGCGAAAGCCAACTTTCACGTTCCCGCGCGGATCTTTGGGGGTGTGCCTGAGATGGCGCGGGTGAGCCGGCATCCCTGGCTGGCCGTGTTCGGTCGGGCGTACCCCTATCGGGGCATGATATGGAAGCCCGACCTGCTAAACAAAATTGGCGATTTCTTTCTGGGCGCCGTG
>JAAZNB010000743.1 GCA_012798515.1 Chloroflexota bacterium | reverse complement strand
CTACGCGCCGCCTGTTGGAACTGGAAGCCTGCCACGAAGAGGCGCACCGCCAGTTGATGTCGCTGCTGGCGCTCACCGGTCAGCGCGAGCTGGCCCTGCGCCAGTACGAACGCTGCCGGGATGCGTTGGCGGCGACGTACGACACGGCGCCCCAGGCGGAAACCACCGCGCTGTACCGCCGCATTCGACAGGCGCCCAATCCGGCTGCCGGCGGGAGCGATTTCCACCTGCCGGTTCCGACCACGCCGCTGCTCGGCCGCCGGCCGGATTTAGATGCGCTGCGGGCGCGCCTGGCCGACCCCGATTGCCGCTTGCTGACCATCCAGGGCCGTGGGGGCTGCGGAAAGACCCATCTGGCGCTGGCCCTGGCGGAAGGTCTGCGCGCGGAGGATGGCGCCGCGTACCCGGATGGAATCGTCTTCGTTCCGCTCGGCGCGCTGCGCCGCATCGAAGCGCTGCCCTCCGCCATCGCCCACCAACTGGGTTTCCAATTCTATAAAGATGCTGCTCCGATCCGGCAGCTATACGAGTACCTGGCCGACCGCCGCATGCTGCTGATTCTGGATAACTTCGAGCATCTGATCACCCCCGCCGGGCCGGACACCGAACCTGAGGAGATGAACACCGGGGTCCTCACCCAGATGATCCGGCACGCGGCAGGGGTCAAAGTGATGGTGACTTCGCGGGTGCGGCTCAATCTCAAAGGGGAATACGTTTATCCCCTGGATGGAATCGAGTTTCCCTCTTTGCAGGTAGAGCTCACGCCGGCGATTGCATCCACCCCGGCGGTGGAATTGTTCATCCAAAGCGCGCGCCGCATCGCGCCGGGTTTTGTCAGCGATGAAAATGCCCTGGCCGAGATCGTCAAAATTTGCCGGCAGGTACAGGGCCTGCCGCTGGGAATCTTGTTGGCCGCCGGATGGAGCGGCCTGTTATCGCCCGGCGAGATCGCTTCCCGGCTCCTGGCCGAAGACAGCATCGACCTGCTCGAAAGCGCAGCCGGAGATTTCCCGGCGCGCCACCGCAGCCTGCGCGCCGTGCTGGCTTATTCGTGGAAACTGCTCTCGGCCGGTGAACAGGCCACGTTGGCGGCCCTGTCCATCTTCAGAAGTGATTTCAATCTTGAAGCCGCCCGGCAGGTGGCCGGGGCCGGGTTGGGTGACCTGCGTTCCCTGATGGATCATTCGCTCTTACAACGCTCATCGGACGGGCGGTATGGTATCCATGAGTTTCCTCGCCAGTTTGCGCGCGAAAAATTGGAGCATTTGCCCATTGTCCGCTCGCGTTTTTGGGACTATTACGCTGCTCGGTTAACCGCCTGGGCGGCCGATATCCAGTCTGACCGTCAGATCGAGGCGATCGAAACCCTGGATCTGGAGATCGACAACGTCCGCGCCGCCTGGGATTGGGCGGTCGCCGATGGCAACCTGGATTTTTTGGACCAGGCCATCGATGGAATATGCCTGTATTACGATTGGCGCCATCGCTTCCCCGAAGGGTTGAGCGACTGCGCCGCTTTAATTGAAACTTTGCAACATGCCGAAACCAGGGGAGAAACCGGCAACCGCTTGCAAAGCAAACGCTTGATGGCGCAGGCCCTGGCCTGGCAGGGCGTTTTTAGCCCTCTGGAAAACGCCGAGCGGCTTTTACGCCAGGCGCTTCTCATTTTGGATCGCCTGGAAGGCCCGGCTGCCGGCGAAAAAGCGATTCTGGCCGAACGGGCTTTCACCTGTTATCAGCTCGCCAGGGTCATCTCCCAGACGGGCGATCAGCATGCCGAAGCCTGGAATTTTTACGATCAGAGCCGGGCGATTTATGCGCAGCTGGGAGATGATTGGGGATGTGCAGAGGCGCTCAGAGGCCTGGGTGTTCTGCTGGAGGACCAGTCG
The DNA here is from genome assembly GCA_012798515.1 of Chloroflexota bacterium. Classification (GTDB taxonomy): domain Bacteria; phylum Chloroflexota; class Anaerolineae; order Anaerolineales; family Anaerolineaceae; genus JAAZNB01. The sequence goes on along the minus strand of JAAZNB010000743.1, from coordinate 1,494 downwards.
AAATATACCCGTGCGCGCGAGCTTTTGGAGAAAAGCCTCGCCATTCAGGAGCAGATCGGGGACCGGCGCGGGACGGCCGCCACCTTGAGTTGGCTGGGGATGAACGCCTTATTCCAGGGAGACGAGGGGGGAGAGCGTTTGATCCGAGAGAGCATCGCTATTTACACGGAACTGGGTGAGCGCATCCGCGTACTCGAAGGGGTGATCTTAGCCGGCATTTCCCTGATGGTTTTAGGCCGCTTCGAAGAGACCCGCGCCTTGATGGAAGAAATCGATACGACCGATGCCCGCATTGTTTACCGCCAGGATTCGAGGCAATCGATTCTTTCCTGCGCTCTGGCTCATTTGGGCCGCTATGCCGAAGCCCGTGACCGAGCCGAGACAGGCCTGGCCCTGGCCCGGCGGTTGGGCGACGCATACGGGTTGGGCTTTGCCCTGGTCGCACGCGGCTGGCCGGCCCTGGTGGAGGGCGAGGACGCCCGCGCTTTTGACCTGTTCCGTGAAAGCGCCGAAGTCTGCGACCGGCACGGCATCAAGGAAGTATTTACCTGGGCGCTATCTTCTCAGGGTTTTACGGCTTACCGCCTGGGCAGGCCGGAGGATGCCCGGCGCGCCTGTGTGCGGGCTCTTCAAGTTGCTGTAGAGAGCGAGAGTTTTGTGGGAATGGTCTTTAGCGCTGTGTTCAGCCTGCCGTTGGTCGCCGGCCTGGGAGCGGCTGAATTGGCCGTCGAACTGCAAGCTGCCTTATACCAGATTCCGATGGTGGCGAACTCGGCCTTTTTTGGTGATCTGGTCCTGCAACCCATGGAGGCCTTCGCCGCCGGACAACCTCGGGCGACTGCTGTGCAGGCCCAGGGGCCCGGGCAGAGACCGGGGTTGGATGAAGTGATGGCCTCCTTGTTGGACCTTTTGAGTGCAGAGAAAACCATCCACTGATGATTACTCCCGGTTCAGCGGCCTTCTTCCGGCTAATTCCTGCCGAATCTGTGCGTGCCGTTCCCGAGTAAGCGGGTAGAAGTGGGCGACGAGTATCGAAACCCCCAGGAATAACGCCGGTAAAATCGCAATCGTGAGACGTAAGACCTGTAACGCCGCTGCCGGCTGGACCGGCAGCGGCGTTTCAGCGCTGGGCTGGATATACCCGGCCCAGTGTAGAATCACCGGCAGCAACGCCAGGGTAGCCATCTGGCCGAGTTTACCGACAAAATGGGTCACGCCGGCATAGGCCCCTTCCTGGCGCTGGCCGCTGGCCAATTCGTCGACTTCGATCACATCCGGCAGCATGGCTGAAGGGATCAGGTGAATGGCGGCGATGCCAAACCCCGACAGTGCGCAGAGGATATAGGCCGGCATTCTGGCTCCCTGGGGGAGCAGCAGGGTCGCCAGCATGAGCACGGCCCAGGAACCCGCTGCGACGCTATAGGCCGTTTTCTTTTCGTAGCGCTGAGACAGGCGGAGTACCACCGGCAGGAGCAGCCAGGCCATCAGCATGAT
>JAAZNB010000742.1 GCA_012798515.1 Chloroflexota bacterium | reverse complement strand
TTGATCGGGGTCTTCAGCGGTACCTATTCCTCCATCTTCAATGCCTCTCCCATCCTGGTGGTCTGGGAGAACCACGAGTGGCGGACCTGGTTCCACCGTACCCCGGCGGGAGGCGCACAGCAAGGGGCCTGAGCCGGACTGGCCGGTAAAAGTACAATAAGGCCTGCCCGGTGCGCCCGGGCAGGCCTTAAATTTAAGTTCAGGGGCATGGTCTGTAGCAGAGACCCGGCTAGTCGGCGGGCAGCAGCCAGTAATCGTTCCCGTCGCCTTCGGCCGTCCAGCCGGTCAGGCCGGAGGAGATGGCGCGCACCTCCCACCACACCCATCCGTTGGCGCAGGCCGGCCCTTCGAGGATCTCGACGTATTCGCCGGGGGGTACTTCGCCGACGATGTCGCCGTTCAGGTCGGGCTCGGTGCGCAGGCGGTTGGGCACCGGCGGATCGGGGTTGACCAGGGCCGTGTTGCCGACGTGCAGCTGCGAGGGATACGAGCCGGCGCAGGTCATGCCGGGCGGCGGTTTCAAAGGGGGGGTGGGCGAGGGTTTCAAGCGGCTGCCGGTGGGGATGGTGGCCGTGACCTGATCACTGGTCAGGTCGATGCGGTAGACCGCTGCATTGGTCGGGCTTTCGGCCCACAGCGACCCCGCCAGCAGCTGCATGCCAGTGACCGGGCCGCCCAGGGGGATGCGGGCCACGACCTGGGCGCTGTTGGGATCGAAACGGACCACCCCGCCGCTGTGCAAGGCGATCCATAGGCTGTCAGGGCCGGCCAGTAGCCCGGTGGGGTGGTCGCTGGCGGTTTCGCCCACGGAATAGATTCCCGTGACGCGCCCGCTGCCGGGGTCTACCCGGTAGATGTAATGGGACTGCTGGTCCTGCGAAATGGCCCACAGCCCACTGGCGTGCAGGGCGATCCCGGCGAACTGCTGCACGTAGTCGCGACTGTCCACCGAGGCGGGGATCGAGGTGATCTGTTTACTGAGCGGGTCGATGCGGTCGATGTAGGTGAACACGGCCGCCTGCTCCAGGGCCCACAGGGCCTGGTCGTAGACCAACAGCTCGGCAGCCACGGCCCCGGTGGGTAAATACACGGCCACCTGCTGGCTGAGCGGATCGATACGCGCCACGCCGCTGCCTGCGGCGGTAGACGGCGCGGCCGCGATCCCGGCCCACACCCCGCCGGCTCCGGCGGCCAGGCTCTCGACCGTCCCCTGGGTGAGCGGGATCGAGGCCGTGACCTCGCGCACCCGCGGGTCGATTTGCAGAATGGCGTCTGCCTGGCCTTCTTGCCGGATGAGCACCCAGACGTTATCTTCGCCCACCACCAGCTGCACAGGCTGGCCGGTCAGGGGGATGATGGCAGCCGCGTCGTTGCTCTCCGGGTCGATGCCCAGCACGGTCCGGTCGACCGGGTTCAGCACCCACACCAGGTCCACCGGGGTCAGCTCCACGGCCGTGGTATCGGCCAGGATGGGCGTAGGCGCCGGCGGCGGCGCGGTCGCGCCTGCCGGAAGGGGCGCCGCGGCGTCCGGCGTGGGCTGGCCGCTGGGGGAGAGCACGCAGGCCAGCGAAAGGAGCAGCAAGGTGGCCATCGAGATGGGCAAACGGAAGCGAGACAAGGCGATCCCTCTCTCTGGGACAGGGTAGGTGGCCCCCAGCAGGCCGTGCAGCTGAAGTGGATGCACGCGGATTGGGGGCACAAGAATCTTCCAAACTCCTATTATTATAAACGGGCGTACGAGATTTCTGCGCGGCGAGAGGGCCGCATTTGTCTTTTCTGCCGATTCGTGTATAATCCTCAGACGTAATCTTTTATTCGCTTTACTGGTGCCAATCGTTATCAAGACAGGTAACGCCTCAGCCGGAGGTGAAAGGGTTTCCTCATCCGCTGGATGGTTACCAGGATAGATCGTCCTACTGATTAACCGTTTTTCTCTTTTACTCCCATGTCTGTCATTGATGAAATCAAGTCCCGGATTGATGTCGTAGAGTTAATCTCTGAGTCGGTCAAGCTGCGCCGCTCGGGGAAGAACTATACCGGCTTTTGCCCTTTTCACGCCAACACGCGCACTCCGGCGTTTGTGGTGTTTCCGGATTCGGGCACCTGGCGCTGTTTCGGGCAATGCAACGAGGGCGGCGACGTTTTCCGGTTCGTGATGAAAAAAGAGGGCTGGGATTTTCCCCAGGCCTTACAATACCTGGCGCAGCGCACCGGGGTACAGCTCGAGGCGCCCAGCCCGCAGCGCCAGGCTGAAGAGGAGCAGTTCGAGCGCCTGCACGCCCTGCTGGAAGATGCCGTGACCCTCTTCCAGCACCATTTGCTGCAAAACCCGTCCGGCAAGCCGGCGCTGGCTTACCTGCAAAAGCGCGGCGTGCTGGCAGAGACCATCGAGCGTTTTGGGTTGGGCTACGCTCCGGATGACTGGGACACGGCTGTGCGATATTTCACCTCCAAGGGCTATTCGCCCGAAGAATTGTTACAGGCCGGGATGGCCAGTGAACGCCAATCGGGCAGCGGGGTGTACGACCGCTTCCGCAACCGCATTATGTTCCCCATTCGGGATGGGATGGGGAAGATGGCCGGTTTCGGGGCGCGCATCCTCAACCCGGAGGACAATCCCAAGTTCCTCAATTCGCCGCAGACGCCTTTGTTCGACAAGGGTCGATTGCTGTATGCCCTGGACCAGGCGCGCAAGGAAATCCGCGCCCGCGACCAGGTGGTCATCGTGGAAGGCTATCTGGATGCGATCGTCCTTCACCAGGCCGGGTTTACCAACACGGTATCCCCCATGGGGACGGCCCTGACCGAGGACCATCTGCGTATGCTCAAGCGTTTCACGCGGCGCATCGTGCTGGCCCTGGATGCCGACGCGGCCGGCGAGAAGGCCACGCTGCGCGGGCTGGAAATGGCCCGCCAGGCGATGGATCACGGGGCGGAGATCGCCTTCGATCCGCGCGGCCTGCTGCATCACGAGGCGCGCCTGCAAGCCGACCTGCGCGTAACCACCCTGCCGGCGGGCGAAGATCCCGACGAGGTGGTGCTGCGCGACCCGCAAGAATGGGAGCAGATCCTGCAGGCAGCCCGCCCGGTGGTGGTGCACGTCATGGAGACGCTGGCCAGTGGGCGCGACCTGGAAGATCCCAAAGTGAAGAGCGAAATCGCCGCTCAGGTGTTACCTCTGATAGAGGACGTGCCGAACGCGGTGGAGCGCGAGGCCTATCGCCAGCGCCTGGCGCGCCTGCTGCGCGTGGACGAGCGCGCATTTGTGGGACAGGCGGCGCCCCCGGCGCGCCGCCCGCGGCGCCGTGAGACACCCGGGCAGGCTGCTCCCCGGCCGGGCGGCATGTTGGACATAACCGCCAACCAGCGCACGCGGGAGCTGGAGTTCCACAGCCTGCGGCTGATCATCCGCCAGCCCGAGGCGCTGTATCTCCTCGACCGGGCCTTGCAACAGGCCGGGGTGAGCCGTTTTACTCCCCAGGATTTCGAGCACGCCGACCATCAGGTGCTGGTCCGCCTGGCGCAGGAGGCGCTGGCGCAGGACGAGCAGGAGCCGAACCAATACATCCAGGCCGGTGTGCCGGAGACGCTCACAGATTTGTTCGAATCGTTACGCAGTCCCATACCGTTTGGCGAACCGAACGCCGACCGTTTGATCGAAGACCTGATTCGAACGGTGTTAACCCTGCGCTACGTGCGCGTGAACGAAAGTGTCGCCCAGGTGAGTCAGATGCAGGAGGATTTGCAATCCCAAGGGGAAGCCAAGCTCAAACCTTATTATGAATTGTTCTCCCAGTATATGCAGACCCTCTCCCGCCTGGATAAGGCCCTGCGTTCGCCCTTGACACTTGATTAATCATTTGTATGGTATATTTAACCCATGCCTTCCAAGAGAATTCTACCTTCTGATCCTTCTAAAAGACCTGTCTCTAAGCCGCGCGGGCGTAAACCGGCCGGCAAGAATGGCAAGGAAAGCACGGCCGCACGCGCCGGCCGCAGCAGTAAAGCTGCTGCAACTCCCGGCGAAGACGCGGTTCCCGGCGCTCAGGATGAACTGAATGAAAAGGAAGAGCCAGACGATCAGAATATTACCCCGTCCAACGATGATTGGTCCGAGGTTAGCATCGAAGACCCTTTGAATATTCTCGAAGATCCCTCTCTGGCGATCGAACTTTCAGAGGATCCGGTCCGCCTGTACCTTAAAGAAATCGGGCAGATCAATTTACTGGACGCCGACAGCGAGTTCCGCCTGGCGGCGCGTATCGAAGCCGAACGCTCCATGGATACCCTGGAGATGCACGTCGATCCGCCTTATGGGCAACCCGAACATTACCGGGTGCTGTTCCTGACCATGGCACAGAATCTGCTGACTTCCTGGGACCGTATGCAGGAAGATGCCCGCACCATCGGCAGCAGTGATCCGCCGGACCTGTCTCTGGTGCTCACCGAGGCCCAGATGCTGCGCCGGCAGTGGCAGGCCGACGACCCTTCTTATCTGCGTTCTTATCTGGACAACGGCATGTGGGGTAAAGACGCGATGTGGGACGGCCTGGTGCGGCATGCCTTCAACGTGTTCCTGGCGCTCTACCTGATGCCCTCCGACACGGCCGAATACCTGATGACCTACGTGCAGAAGAAGAACACCTTCCCGAATCACGCTTTCTTCGTGCGCTATTTGCCGGACGACCAGAACCTGGCCGCCGAGATGGAAGGGATCCGCAACCGGGCCGACGAGGCCAACCAGACCCTCATCCGGGCCAACCTGCGCCTGGTGGTCAGTATCGCCAAGCGCTACCTGGGGCGGGGGATCTCCTTCCTTGACCTGATCCAGGAAGGGAATCTGGGCCTGCTGCGCGCCGTGACCAAGTTCGACCCGGTGCGGGGTTTCAAATTCAGCACCTACGCTACCTGGTGGATCCGCCAGTCGATCAGCCGCTACATCGCCGAGCAGGCGCGCACCATCCGTATTCCGGTGCACCTGTTCGAGGCCATTACCCGCCTGCTGCGGGTACAGCGCTCGCTGGTACAGCAGCTCGGCCGTGAACCTACCCACGAGGAGCTGGCCCTGCAAGCCGGCTTGCTGGCGGATGAAGACCTCCAGGCTATTGCGCACTCCAAAGCCGACGGCACCCCACTGGACCCCGAGGTGCAGCGCCGGTGGATGTGGGCCACGGCTAAAGTTCAGCGTATCCTCCAGTCGGCGGAAGAGCCGGTGTCGTTGGAACGGCCGGTGGGCGATGAGGAAAGCAGCCAGCTGGGCGATTTCATCGAAGACGACGACGCCCTGGAGCCCATGGATGCGGCGGCGCGCGAAATGCTGCGTGAGCAGGTGCAGAACGCCCTGGCGGCGCTTTCCGAGCGCGAGCGCCAGGTGTTGGAGCTGCGCTTCGGCCTGATCGATGGCAAAGACCACACCCTGGAAGAAGTCAGTCGTTATTTCAACGTGACCCGGGAGCGCATCCGCCAGATCGAGGCCAAGGCTCTACGCAAGCTGCGCCACCCGACCCGCAGCCGCCACCTGCGTGAATATCTTTCGTAGGCTGATCAATCCTGTGATTTATTCTGGACGCCCGTACGGGCGTCCTTTTTATATCCCGGCCGGCAGGGCTGGGCGCCGTGTGGCCCGAGAATCCATTTCTGTGCAACCAATCGGCTTGCGCGGCGTTTGCTTTTCCATATAGAATAAGTATCTCTCCGCATATTCTTGTAGTGTTTTTTGCCGAACGAAGCTCGACAAAAAACACTACAAAGCAATAGTTTGCGGATAGAGTCTACGCAGCGACGTGACTACTCAGCCTGAGGTGAAAAAGGAGCCTTCCATCGCCCCTGGGCAGTTACAGATTTACAAATGATTCTTGTGAAATTTGCCACCAGCGAGATCCTATGCTATACTTATCCCATAAATAAGACCAACTCAGTAAGGATATATTACCTATGCTCAATGATTACGTTCCCTTGCTGATTATCTTCATCGTAGCCATATTGGTTGCGCTGATCGCCGTGGGGTTAGGCTATTTATTCGGTCCCCGAAAACCGACCCGTAAGAAATCACAACCGTATGAATCGGGAATGGTGCCTTATGGGCCAGGAACACGCCGTATTTCGGTGCGCTATTACCTGATCGGCGTGTTGTTTATTCTCTTCGACATCGAAGTCATCTTTATCTTGCCCTGGGCCGTGGTCTTTCGCGACCTGGGCTCTACCGGTTTGTGGCTGGTAGTTGCCTTTGCGCTGGTTTTAGAGGTGGCTTACGTGTATGCCTGGAAGAAAGGAGCGCTGGAATGGGAATAGAACAGAAGACCGGCAATATGGGTGTGGTCACCACGACGCTGGAGCAAATGGTCAACTGGGCTCGTACCAATTCCATGTGGCCGATGTTGTTTGGCCTGGCCTGCTGCGCCATCGAGATGATGAGCGCCCAGGCGGCCAACTACGATATGAGCCGTTTCGGGATGGAACTGATGCGGGCCAGCCCGCGCCAGTCGGACCTGATGATCGTGGCCGGGCGGGTGAGCCGCAAGATGGCGCCCGTCCTGCGCCAGCTGTACGACCAGATGCCTGAGCCCAAGTGGGTGATTGCCATGGGGGATTGTGCATCTTGCGGCGGGGTGTTCAACAATTACGCCATCGTCCAGGGGGTGGATGAGGTAGTGCCCGTGGACGTCTACGTGGCCGGCTGTCCGCCGCGCCCCGAAGGCCTGATTCATGGCATCATTACCCTGCATGAAAAAGTAAAAGGTCAAAAGATCAAAGATTGGGCATAGCCCCCGGTTGCGCCGCCGCGTTGCGCGGCAGGCAGCCCTGTGATTGGAGCAAACATGGACGATGTATTAAACGATACCGTTCAGGCCTTACAGGCCCGCTTTGGCGCCCGTGTGCAGGAATTCCGTGACCAGGTAACCGTTAGTATTGCGCCCCAGCGGCTGGTGGATGCGGCCCGGCTCTTGTTGGAAGAGTTTGCTTTCGAGATGCTGGTCGACGTCACTGCCGTGGATTACTGGCCGCAAGAGACCCCGCGTTTCCACACCGTGTACCAGTTCGTTTCGGTCAGCCAAAATCGCCACTTGCAGGTGCGCGTGCCCCTGAACGGCAATGATCCCCACGTTCCCAGCCTGGAGAAAGTCTACCCGGGGGTTAACTGGTTCGAACGGGAAATTTGGGACATGTTCGGAATCGTTTTTGACGGTCACTCGGATATGCGCCGCATCCTCATGCCCTACGACTGGCAGGGACATCCGCTGCGCAAAGATTACCCCGTGGGGTACGAGGAAGTCCAATTTTCCTTTAACTTCAAAGAGATCAATTTGCGCAAACCCTATGCCAAAGAATAATGCCGCGACCGGTAGACACCGGT
>JAAZNB010000161.1 GCA_012798515.1 Chloroflexota bacterium | reverse complement strand
GCCAGTGGAGACAGCCGGCTGTGGTCCAGGCTGTGCTGAAACTGCCGGCTGGCCAGCAAGATCAGGAAAAACAGTGGGATGACGATAAAGCGGGCCGAGACGCGCTCGGCCGTCAGGAAGGGAATCGGCAGGGAGGAGATCCAGCCGTACACGTCGCCCATAGACAGGATGGCCATGCCCAACAGCGGCAGCAGCAGCACCGGGCGGGCGGCGTGGGTCAGCACGTCCTTGAGGTTACACCACAGGCCAAAATACAACAGGTACGCCAGCCCGACCAGGCCCACGAAGATGTCGAACTCCCAGGCGCCCACCGGGCGAGGCGAGACCGGCGGGGTGAACACCTGCCCGGGGAGGTACATCACGGCCGCCGAGCGCAGCAGGGCCAGCAGGTTGAAGAAACCCCCGTGATACTCGGTGTTGAACTGGCCCAGCAGCAGGGTGGCGGGCAGGATGCGCACCATGCTCACCCCCACCGCACCCAGGATGGCAGACACGCAGGGCAGCAGGCGCGAGGGGTTAGACACGCCCAGCAGCGCCAGAAAGGCCAGCCACCACACAAAATGGTGGAAAGAGCCCTGCAAGAAAATGACGAACAGCAGCAGGGACGTCTTGGCCACCCAGCCCCAGGTCCAGGTGGAGTGCTCCAGCAGGTCGAAGACCAGCAGCGCCAGCCAGGGGAAGAGGAAATAGCCGCTCCAGGTGACGTGCCCCACGCTGGTGTGAGCCGTGATGTAACCGTTGAAGTTGAACAGCAGGAACAGGATGGTAAAAGTGAACAGCGACAGCCGCATGCGCCGGCGCAGCAACAGCAGGGCCACGTATCCCAGGCTGAAGACCAGGATCAGGTTGACCAGCACGAAGACCCCCACGTCCATATAGCGCAGCAGCACCGCCTGGGGCGAGAGGAACACGTCCGGAATGGCCATGTAGCGATCCGTGATGGTGCTGAGGGCCGATTTATCCGGCATGTGCAGCGGCAGCACTCCCCGGGTGACGGCGTCTTTGAGGAAAGTGAGCCGCGGGGCGTTGATCTCCGCCCAATCGTGAAAATCGAAGGGGATCTGGCCCCAATTCAAGAACTGTCCCCACCCCAGCACCCCTACGACGTATAAGACCGCCAGCCAGGCAGCCTGGGCCACCTTGTGACGCGAAAAGTCAGCTCGAAAAATTAAGTTGTGGAACATGATTGGATCACCATACCAGATTAGATAAACGTCCTTTTGACGGCGGCAGGAACCGTCGTGGCGTTCCGGTCTTTCACCGGTGCAATAACCGCCTAAAGCTCGATTCTAATGGGCAACGAAGGGGAAAGGAAGGAGATTGCCGCCCGCCGGGCGGGGATTGTGATCTTCGGCGTACCTGGGCGCGCCGAAGATCATTATACAGCTTATGACTGCTCTGCTTGACGCGCCGGGGTGCACAGCAGAGCCAGGAACAACAACCCTACCAGGACGATGGAATACTGGTAGCGATAATCCTGGGCCAGGTTGATCACCGCCCCGATGCCGGTCTGCAGGAAAGCCGGGGCGGCTACCAGCAGGGTCAGGGCCTGTCCCTGGCGCATGGCGAACACCGCCGCGGCGTAGAAGGCCAACAGCATGTAAAACGCCGGGCGCCAGGCGAACGGGTACAGCGGCTCGCGGGTGGACCAGTCCACCACCCTGGCCAG
>JAAZNB010000741.1 GCA_012798515.1 Chloroflexota bacterium | reverse complement strand
TTTTGTGCCGCCAGATACAGCCATCTCGCAGAAAAATCTTTTCTCCCCCTCTGCGCGGCGCTTTTGGCCGCGGAGAGGGGGCCGGGGGGAGTGGCAAAAGTCCGCAAATGCATCTGGCAATTTAGATGCGTTTACCCTGGTGCATCCGCGCCGTTCTATTTGCAATGTTAAAAACTCTGGCCGGATGAAAAACCGTGTTGTACGAGCAGAGCGGGCTTCCACGCCCGCTCTGCTGTAGAAGGCAGTTTCATTGATGGTGAACGGTCGAGCGCCCCCTATCGGGGTGTGATGGAAGCCCGACCAGCTGAAAAAAGCCAGGAGAAACTTTGTTTAGACTGCCTGGTGGGCCATGTACGGCTTGTTGATCCTGTCGCAACTGCTGCCCGGTCGTTCTGCTGGCCTGGAACAACCGTGAAGCCGGCGAAAGGCGGCTTAAAAAAGAGCCGGTGGAGGTGGAATGCAGCTTCCAACCCCACCGGCTTCGATAGGCGGAAAAAAACTACTCTATTTCGGATAAGGTTTGATCGTACAGCAAAATCGTGCTGCTCAAGATTTCCAGGTCCGATTGGGCGGTCTTGGTATCTTGAGCGGCCTCCGAGCGGATCAGCTTGAAGCGAGATTCGATCTGGGTAGCTACGTCCGGGTCTTGCTCTTGAAGGGCCGGCAGCAGGGTATCCAGCTCATCCTGGGCGGTTTGCAAGGCTTTTTGCACGGCGCTGTTGTCTCGTTTGGCCAGGGCCACCTGGGCGGCCGAGACCTGGTTGGAGAAGCGCATCAGGCGGATGCGCTGGTCGGCCGTCTCCAGCTGGCTTTGCAGCTGGTCGTGCTCGCTACGCAGCTGTTCCAGCTCCTGGCGGGTGTTTTCCAGCGCGCTGCGGGTCTGGTCCAGGGTTTGCTGGGCGTTGTGCAGGTCGGCGCGGGTCGCCTGCAGTGACCTGGCGGCCGGCTGGTAGAGCAGTAAATAGGCTGCCAACAGCCCCAGGGCAAACAGCCCGACGACCACCCCCAGGAAGCGCAGCACCGGCCGCAAAACCCGCCCTGTGCGCGTTTCCGGACTGAACAGACGGTACAGCCAGCTACGTGGCCGCGTTTCTTGTGCGGGGGGTGGGGACGGTTCTGCCTCCATCCCCGGGGCGACCCCGGTGTAGTCCTGGTTGGGGGCGGGGGATTCGGGCCGGCCTTCGTCCGGCTTGGGAGTGTTCTCGAAATCGGTCATTCCGGCAGATTCTCCTGTTCAGGGTGTGCGGCTGGGCGTACGGGTGACGCTGGAAAGGGCGGTCGGCGTGGCGGTTGCCGGGGAGGTAGTGGGAGTCGGCGACCCCGTAGGCGGCACGGGCGATCCGTGGGTGGGGAGCGGCGTAAAGGTGAGGGTGGTCGTCTGGGGCAGGGCCGTCAGGTCTGCGGGCAGGGGCGTGCCGCTCACGGGGGTGGGCGTAGGTGTACCAGTTCCCGGCAGCCCGGCGGAGAGCAGCTGCCAGGCAATTTCCAGGTCTTCGGCGGCCAGGTCCGGCATCTCGGGCAGGTTGGTCAGGGCCAGGTCGAGGCGCTGGATCCAGAGGGTAATGCTCTCCTGTTGGAACGGCGTGGACTCGTTGAGCAGGTTGTCCAATACCTGGCGGGCGCCCTGGACGTCTTCCTGGGCGGACCCGGCGTTGCCCTGCATGAGGAACAGGCGGCTGCGGTTGAGCAGCTGCATGGCCTGGAGGATGTGGATCTGCTGCTGCAAGGCGGTCACTGTGGCCTGATCGATGTCGGGCGTCAGCGCCATACCTGCCACCGCTGTGCTGTTGTAAGTGCTCATTTCTTCCAGCGATTCCACCTGGGCGCCCAGCTCTTCCAGGTCGTCCAGCTGGGTGGAGAGATCATCTACCGCGGTTTGCATGGCCGCCAGGTCGCTTTCCAGCCCGGTGAAGTTCTCTTCGTATGCGCCGAGCTGTTCCTTGAGATTGCCGATTTGTTCGTCGTACCGGCCGAGCTGGTCCTGCCACTCGGCCTGGTTAGAGGCCTGACGCGTCTCCAGGTTAGCGATGTGCAGCTGGTTTTCCTCTGCGGCTCGCACGGTGCCGCGGTACAGGTTGAGCAGTCCCAGGTAGATGGCAAGACCCAACAAGCCGCCGATCAGGACGACCAGGATAAGGCGTAAGAGGCCGGTGAAGAACGTTGCCAGTGCGGAACGGGGCTGCGCCCCGGGGGTGGTTTGCATGGCTTCCTCCTATCCTTCGGGTTGGGCCGGGAGGCCCGAGTCGTTGAGCAGTCCTTGCAGGCCCTGTAAGAAGCGCTCGAACAGGCTGGTACGGGTTGCCATACTTTCCACCTGCTGGTTGAGCTGGCCGATGGAAGTTTGTAGCTCGTCGAACTGCTGCGCGACGTCTTCCAGGTCGCTGCGCAAGTGCACGGCTTCGTCCTCCAGGCCGCCCACCCGGCTGCTCAAAGCCTGGACGTTGTCCAGGCGGTTCTGCATGACCTCCAGGTTCTGGGCCAGGCGATCGCTTTGCTGGTCAAGCACGTCCAGGCGCTGCTGCAAGAGGTAGTATTGGCGGCTGGTGGCATACGAAATGCCACCATTGATCACGCCCAGGGTGGCCAGGGTAATCACCACGGCGCCCACCAGGGCCAGCAGGCTGAAGACGAGGCTGTAAATAATCATCTCTGACCGGCGTGGCCGGTCACTGTCTTTCTTGTCTGCGGCGGGCTGCGCCGTGGGTGGGGCGCCCATGGCCGGAGCGTCGGCCTCGGGGATAGGAATGCCCGGGGCGCTCTCCTCCTCCTGCCAGGGCGCAGCCTCTGCGGCCTGGCCTTCGACTTCCGGACCGGCGGCTGCGACCGTTTCGGTCGTGCGGGATTGTTCTTCTGCCGGGGTCTCTTGCAAGGTTTCCAGGCGCAGTGCAGTCGCAGCGAGGCTGTCTTCACCCGCCGGACCGGGTTCGGGCTCCTCTGTGGGGGCGGCGGCCTCGGAGCCGCCGATTTCCACGTAGGGCAGGATCTGCTCGTACAGCCGTTGTCCGATCCCGGAGATATTCTGTAATTCGAGCAGCGTCTGGTAAGGCCGGCCGGCGACGATGCGCTCGGCGAGTTGTGCGCCAATGCCGGGCACCTGAGATAGCTCCTGCGAGCTGGCCTGATTAATGTCGATCTTTTTCTCTATGGTCATCGTGTTTCCCTCCCTGGAGTCCTGATAGGATTCCGTTGGTTACCTGCATTCATAACCACTTAATGATGATCGAGAAGACGCCTGTCGCCGGGGCGCTTGCGGATACGATCTCCACAAACACCTCCGGGGCTTTCTCACAACCATCCCATTCATTCTAACTTAACGTGAGTTGGGGTGAAAGGTAAAAAGAGGAGATCCGGCCGGGACATTCGCAAAGTCGGCGAACGGCCCGGCTTCCACCCCTGCGCAGGGAGCTGAAGGATTGGGGGGACGTTGGGCTCAACGTCACCCCAATCCTTTTTATCGAGAGAATTTGCGCACCGCCACGAGGAGATTAGCGGGATTCTCCCGATCTCCCCGGGTGTGTAATCCGGCGGCGGCGCTGTCCAGCAACCGGACAGGCACAGCCGGGGTGCCAGCCGCTGGATTATCGCGATTTCGGCTCGGACGAGGATGGCAGCGCCGGGCGGTTGGGATAAGGCACAGGGATGTATTCGACCGAAGGCCGGTGGGCGCTGGCTTGCGGATACAGGTTCATCAACTGGTAGATTTCGGTCGGCATCCCCGTGGTGATCTTCAGCCCCAATGCCTGGCCCTCTTCGACGGTGATGGGGTAATCGTGGGTCCAATGCCCCGCGGCGAGCTCTTCGGCCAGGCGGCCGGCCTGCTCCTCGCCGTAGTGCGAGCTGGCGATCCGTTGGATGGTGAGGGTGACCTGTCGAATGGCCTTGCGGGAGATATCGGCCAGGATCATGGTCTGGTCGTCGATTTCGTTCGGATCCTTCTTGTCGAGCACGCTCAAGATCGAGACGGCCGGGTAGTTGCCGATCTGCGGGTCGACCGGGCCGAGGACGGCGTTCTCGTCCATGACGATCTCGTTGGCCGAAAGGGCGATCATGGTGCCCCCCGACATGGCGTAATGGGGTACGAAGACGGTGACCTTCCCCGGGTGTTTACATAGGGCATTGGCAATCTGTTCGGCGGCCAGCACCAGGCCACCTGGGGTGTGCAGGATCAGGTCGATGGGCACGTTGTCGTCGGTCATCTTGATGGCCCGCAGGACCTGCTCGGAGTCCTGGATATCGATGTAACGCGCCATGGGGAACCCCAGGAGGGACATGCTTTCCTGGCGGTGGATCAAGGCGATGACGCGACTGCCGCGCTTTTCCTCCAGCTGGCGCAGCAGGCGCACCCGGGCAGATTCGATCAGGCGCTGGCGAACCATGGGCACCAGGGATACGACTACCAGGAAAATCCAGATCAAGTTAATGAAATCCATGCGACCTCCATAAATTACCAGGGGTAATATTCGTCAGGATGCCATCCCGGTTGGCAAACGCGGTGGCAGAACGGGCGGGCCATGAGCAGCCCAAACAGGAACCCGCCGATGTGTGCAAACCAGGCAACGCCGCCCACGTCCATCCCGGCGCTGGCCACCAGGGAGGAGAACCCTGAGAAGATCTGCGACACGAACCAAAAGCCGAGGAACACGATCGACGGGATCTCGACGAACCAGGGCAGGATGAACACTGGGATCAGGGTGAGCACTTTGGCGCGCGGATAATAGAAGAAGTAAGCGCCCATCACGGCGGCAATGGCTCCGCTGGCGCCCAGCACAGGCACCATGCTGCCGGGGCTGATGGCGAATTGGATCAGGCCGGCGAACAGGCCGCCCAGGAGATAGAAAAGCAGGAAACGGCCGGAGCCCATGCGGTCTTCGACGTTATCCCCAAAGATGAACAACACCCAGACGTTGCTGATGATGTGCAGCCAGCTGCCGTGTAAAAACATGTGGGTAAAGAACGGCAGCAGGGTGGCCGGGTGCAAGGGATTGATCAGGCCGGGAACCAGGGCAAAGTGGAGAAAGAATTGTTCCAATGCCCTGGAGGGCAGGCTCTGTTCGTAAAAGAAGGCCAGCACGTTGGCGGCGATCAACAACCAGTTTACCAGGGGAAATGTTTGGGAGCGAATGGTATCTTTAATTGGCAACATACCCCACCTCGAATCAGTAATCATTCCGGCACGGGCGTGATCCTGTTTAAATCGAGGCCTTGCGCCTGCCCGGGGGATAGAATTGTTTTCGATCAGGTGTTAAGTATAACGTGAATTTGGAGAGGGAGTAATGTAGCCCGAAGAACCCGCCTTTATAGCAGGTTGGGCGGGTCGACCTGCACGCGCCACTCGCCCAGGGAACGGTTGCGCAGGATCTTCACCGGGTCGGGGCCGCGCAGGACGATCTGCCAGCGGTAATAGCCGTTGACCCGGCTGAAGAAGCACGGCACCGGGCCGATGAGCTCGGTGGCGGTGTGCTCACCGGCTTCGATCCACTGCCTGACCTGGCCGGCCATATGTTGGGCGGCATTTTCAGCCTGGTCCGCTTGCAGATGGCGGTATTCCAGGCGCACCAGGCGGAAGAAGGGCGGGTAGCCCAGGGCGCGGCGGTATTCCAGTTCCTGGCGGTAGAAGCCTGCGTAATCGTGGTGAGCGGCGGCCTGGATGGCGTAATGCTCCGGTTGGAAAGTCTGCAAGACGACCTGCCCGCCCAGCGGGGAGCGCCCGGCGCGACCGGCGACCTGCATCAGCACCTGGAAGGTGCGTTCGGCGGCGCGGTAATCGGGGAAGCTGAGGCCCACGTCGGCCAGGACGACCCCCACCAGGGTAACCAGAGGCAGGTCCAGCCCTTTGGCCAGCATCTGGGTGCCGACCAGGATGTCGGCGCGCTGGTTGACGAAATGGGAAAGGATGAGGTCGTGGGCGCCTTTGACCTGGGTGGTCTCCGAATCCCACCGCAGCACGCGCGCCTCGGGAAAGCGCAGGCGCAGTTCGTTTTCCACCCGCTCGGTGCCGGTGCCGTACTGGCGGATGGTGGCGCTGCCGCAGGCCGGGCAGCGCTGGGGCATATTCCGATGGTAGCCACAGGTGTGGCACACCAGGGCGGCCTGGCCCTGGTGGAAGGTGAGCGGCAGGTCGCAGCGCGGGCAGCGCAACACGGTCCCGCACTGGCGGCA
>JAAZNB010000160.1 GCA_012798515.1 Chloroflexota bacterium | reverse complement strand
TCGTACACACCTACGTAGGTGGTGAACATCAGCTCGGTCAGGCCGCTGAAGAGGAAAGCGGTCACCAGCAGGGAATAGATCTGCTTTTCGAAGGCGGCGCGCTGGCGGTAGAGCAGGTAGAAGGCCAGTACGTGGCCGGCGACGATGGCGTATTCGGCGTTGATCTTGAAAGCGGTCTGGCCCACGCCCTCCACGTAAGCGGTGGGGAAGGTGTGCCAGAAGAAGATCGTGGCCAGCAGGAGGGCAAACAGCAGGCCGAGGACGCCCAGCAGCAGGGCGCTGTTCATTTTGCGGCGCAGGTGCAGGGGCGCCGCCACCAGAATGAGAGTCTGGAAACCGCGCGCCGCGATCCACAGCTGGGTGGGCAGGTCGGCGTCGTAGCCGGCGAAGATGCCCATGCCCTTGTAAGCCAGGGTGTGCAGCAGGTCGAAACAGGCCACGTAGAAGAAGCCGCTGCCCAGAAAGAGCAGATAGCTGTTGCTCTGCAGGGATTGAGAGTTCCAGGCCAGGATGAAGATGTTGAAGGCGATGACGATGCTGAAAAACTCGGCCAGGCTGTGGAAAAGTAAATAGCTGTACAGGCTGGTGAGATACAGGCTGGCCAGGACGGCCAGACCGAAGAGCGCGCTGAGTGCAGCCGAGGGTGTGAGACGAGACGGGGAAGGCATACTACCCACTCAAGCCACTTCCGTCCGGTCTCTTCCTCTTCGTTTAGCGTGGTAGAGGGCGGTATCGGCACGATTTAACAATAAGTTGAGATCGATGTGTTCTCCTTTGATGGTCGAGATGCCGATGCTGACGGCCACGGTCACCGGCCCGGCGTCGGTGGCGATGGGTTTTTCTTTGAAGGCGCGCTGGATGCGCGAGGTGATCTCGCTGGCCTCGAAGAGGTTGGTGCCGGGCAAGAGGATGGCAAACTCGTCGCCGCCGTAGCGCCCCAGGATGTCGTCTTTGCGGATCATGCCCTGGAACAAGGCGGCCACCGAGCGCAGCACCTGGTCGCCGATGGGATGGCCGTGGGTGTCGTTGATGTCTTTGAAGTGGTCGATGTCGATCATCATGGCCGAGAGGGACAGGCCCTGGCGCAAGCACCGTTCGACCTGGTGTTGTCCGAGGTCGAAGAAGGCTCGCCGGTTCTTGATCCCGGTCAAAGGATCGCTGGTGGCCAATCGTTGTACCTCGGCGTGCAGGGTGGCGTTGTTAATGGCGGCCGTGGTGGTGGCGGCAAAGCTGGACAGCAGGCGCAGGTCGGCTTCGGAGAAGGCCGAAGGCTGGGTGGCGCTCAACGCCAGGGTGCCGATGACCTCGTCCTCGGTCACCAGGGGGCAGATGATCAGCGAGCGCATGGGCTCACCGTTGGAGAAATCCTCCGAGGGTGAGGTGTGCAGGCTGTCGTAAATGAGCAAGGGCTTGCGCTCGCGCACTACCTGGGAGATGTAATCTACGTTGCGGTGCTGCGACAGGCGGCGGATGCGCGGGTCGGTATAGCCCAGCGTGGCGCGCACTTGCAGCTTGCCCGTGTCGCGGGCCACCAGGTGCAGCCAGCCTTTCTCGGCGGCGGGAATGGCGCGCTGGGCGGCGTTGAGGATCTGTCCGACCAGCGTATCCAGGTCGATGGTGTTGAGCAGGACTACCGTGGCGACCTGCAGGGCGCGCAGCTCTTCGGCGCGGGACTGGGCGATGCTGGCGGCCTCCTTGCTCTGCTGTTCCAGCTGGCGCTGGGGGGTGATGTCTTGCACCACGGTTACGCCGCCGGCCAGGCCTCCGTCGGGGTCGTGGATGGGGGCGGCCGAGTTGAGCAGGGTGACGCGCTTGCCGTCGGTGCGCAGGATGTCGATCGTCTCGCTGATGACCGTCTCCCCCTGGGTGGCGGCGCGCACCAGGGGCCATTCCTCGGGGCGCAGGGGGTGGTTGCTCTCTGTGTGCCAGCCCTTCATTTTTTGGAAATCCTGGATGGTGGCAGGGGGCACGAAGCCCGGGCCCCACAGGTTGTTGACCATCTCGTTGACGGTGATGACCTTGCCCTGGGGGTCGGCGATCCACACTGCCACGGGCAAGGTGTCCAGGATGGTCTGCAAGCGCTGGTTGGTCTGCTGGATCTCCAACGTGCGTTCGGCCACGCGCTGTTCCAGGTCGGCTTTGGCGTTTTGCAGCTCTTTTTCGGCCAGGTCACGGGCGGTGATGTCGAAAGCGGTGATGACCCAGGAAGGTTGTTTGCCCTTGTTCTCCAGCAATCCGGCGGTCATGTCCAGCCAACGCTCGTGGCCTTCTTTGGAAACGATCTTGATCTCGTAGCGGGTGGGCATTTTCTCCGACCAGCTGGCCACGCCGCCGTTCTGGCGCAAGATGTGCTGGTAAGCGGGGTGGGCGATTTCCCACAACTCGCGCTGCAGCAGCTCTTCCTGGGAATAACCGGTGATCTGCCGTGCGGCGGGGTTGGCGTAGCGGATTTTGTGGTTCTGGATGATAAAGATGGCGGCCGAAGTGGTCTCGGAGAGGGCGCGAAAGCGCTCCTCGCTGGCGCGCACGGCGTCTTCGCTGGCCTTGCGCCGCTCGATCTCGTCGCGCAGCTCCTCGTTGGCGTGGGCCAGGGCGTGGGTGCGCTCCTCGATGCGGGCTTCCAGCTCGTTCTGAGCCTGCTTCTGTTCGATGGCGTAGCGGATGGAGCGCTCCAGCAGGGGCGCATTGAGCAAGTCTTTGGGGATGTAGTCAGCCGCGCCGGCGTTCATGGCGGCCAGGTCCAGGGAATAGTTCCCCTGTCCGGTGAGCAGGATCATGGGCGCTTTGACGCCTTGCTGGTGAGCGTCGCGCAGTAGATCGAGCCCGTTGTGGGAGCCGAGGTGGTAATCGACCAGGTAGATGTCGTGCTCCTGGCGGGAAAAGGCCTGCAAGGCGTCGTCGAAATCGGATATCCATTGCAGCACGAAACGAACCGAGCTCGTGTTGCCTGACGGCCGGTTCTTGACGAGTTCGCGGAGTAGCATAAAGTCATCTTCGTCATCGTCAATTAGAAGGATGCGAATCGTATCGTCTCGTTCGGTCATGTGCCAATCATTCTCTGTCAGCTTTGCTGTGATGCACGAAATGATTTAATCCGAACAGGCGATGTCTACGTGATGGGGGCGGCGGTGTACCTGTTGTGATTAATTATACATGATGGACGCTTTTACGTATGTGTTTAACGCTACTTCGATGTAGATAAAAAAATGGCCGGATCTGTGCAAGACAGCGGCGAGTGTTGCAGCCATTGCTGCATTGCTCTGCCCCGGGCGGGGGCCCAACCCGGATTGGAAAAGGAGCATCGTTACATGATTTTTATGGCTTGTTTACGGTGAGCTTTATATAATAAAGTTGTTCCTGGCCTGTCCGGCCGCCAACCTATGCCCTTTCTGGCCGGTGGACTGTGGTTCCACCGGCTGGCGGCGCCCCCAGGTGGGGCTATCCTGGAAGCTGAGGGACCATGCCCGCAGTGGCCCTGAATGTGATCCGAGCACAATAGAGAGAATCTGGCAATTTACGCCACCGGCGCGTATCCGAGACCCGCATGAGGGGGGAAAGGCACCGATCCGGCCCTATTTCTCTTCTGGCAGGTGAAGATGTCCTGGCCCGACCCCGGCGCACCGGCTTGAGATGCCCCGTGGACGGTTATGAGAACGTCACCTGGGAATCGGTGAAAAAGTAGCGCGTTGCGATTGGCCTGGGATGGAATGTCCCCGGGCCAACCCGGGGACATTTGCCCCGAGTTTGCGCTGATAAGCCACAGTTGTTTTACAGTAACACCCTGGACTGAGTAGTTGCGATTTTCGTTTGCGGTACTTGTAGAAATTTGCCACGACGGCTCTGGTAAAGACAGGTAGTCCACATGAAAACGAAAATATTCCACCGCCGCTCAATTCGTATTCTCGTCTATTACCTCCTGGCGTTTGTCTTATGGGTGGGCCTGTCCGGCCTGTTCCTGACCTTCTTTGTGGATGACCACCAGCAATTCGTGCAATGGCACAGCTACAGCGGGGCTGTGTTTGTCATCCTCACGGCCGTGTTCCTATCCCTGATGGTCGAACGCGAGCTGCGCGCCAAAGAGTCGGCCCACGAGGCGCTGCACTACAGCCAGGAGAGTTTCCGTTACCTGTTCGCCAACAATCCACAGCCGATGTGGGTCTACGACCCCAAGACGCTGCGTTACCTGGACAGCAACCAGGCCGCCGTCCGGCAGTACGGTTATTCGATGGACGAAATGCTGTCCATGAGCGTCACCGACCTGCAGCATCCGGAAGACGTGCCGGGGCTGCTGGACCTGGTCTCCAAACCCCGCCCGGCCGCCCAGTTGGCCAGCGTGTGGCGCCACCGGCGCAAGGACGGCAGCACCTTCCACGTGCGCATTACCTCGCACACCATCACCTACGCCGGCCAGGAGGCGATGCTGGTGGTGGGCGAAGACATCACCGAGCAGCAGGAGACGGCCCACGCCCTGCGCAGCGTCCAGGAACGCAGCAAGTCCCTGGAGAACATCATCAACCTCAGCCCGGCCGTGGTGTTCCAGTGGGAAGCCACCGAAGACTGGCGGGTGAGCTACGTGTCTGAAAACGTGCGCCAGTTCGGGTACACGCCGGAAGCTTTTTACACCCGGCCGGAGGCCTTCGTCGAGTTTGTGCACCCGCAAGACCGCCAGCAAACTTTCCACAGCGTGACGGCTTTCGTCCTGTCGGGGATCGACCGTTTTATCCAGGAGTACCGTGTGCTGACGGCCGGGAAAGAGGAACGCTGGGTGGAATGCCGTATGTCCATCCGCCGGGACGCCGCCGGCCAGGCGCTGCACTACCAGGGTGTGCTGCTGGACGTGACCGAGCGCAAGCAGGCCGAGCGCGAGAAGGAAGACGCCCTGTACTCCCTGCAGGAGCGCCTCAAAGAGCTCACCCTGCTGCACGACACGGCCCGCCTGCTGCACCAGATCGACCGGCCGCTGCCCGAGATCTTGCAGGCCATCTGCGACCGCATCCCCCACGCCTTTCGTTTTCCGGGGATCACGGCCGTGACGCTGCGCTTCGGCGAGGAAGTGGTCGAGACGCCCAATTTCATCGAAACGCCCTGGTCGATCCACACCGGCTTCGGCTCTTCCGACGGCCGCCGGGGGGAGATCCGCGTGTATTACCTGCAAGAGGTGGATGCCAACCCCACCAACCCGTTCTTCGAAGAGGAACAGCGCCTGGTAGACTCGATTGCCGACATGCTGCGCACGTTCATCGAGCGCAAGATCATTCGCACCAACCTGGTCAACTCGGAGCGGCGCCTCCAGGACCTGGTCGAGTTCCTGCCGGACGCCACCTTTGCCATCGACCGGGAGGGGCGGGTGATCCTGTGGAACCGGGCCATGGAAGAGCTGACCGGCGTGTGTGAGGCCGACATGTTGGGCAAGGGCGACAACGAATACGCTTTGCCTTTCTTCGATCACCGCCGGCCGGTCCTGGCGGACATGGTGCTCCATCCCGAGATCTCCATCGACGATTACTACACCGACTGGGAAAGGAGCGACGGCCATCTGAACATCGAAGCTCCCATCCCCAGTTTCAAAGGCGGGGCCATCGTGTGGGCCACGGCCGCCCCCCTGTATGATGGGGACGGTAACGTGGTGGGCGCCGTAGAGACCATCCGCGACGTGACCGAGCGCAAACGCTCGGAAGAGGCCCTGCGCCTGGCCCACCAGCGCCTGCGTTACCACGTGGAGAACACCCCTCTGGCCCTGGTGGAGTGGGATAGCAATTTCAACATTGCCCACTGGTCCAGGCGGGCCGAAGCCCTGCTGGGCTGGAGTGAAGCAGAAGTGCTGGGGCACAGCAATGCCGAGCTGGGGCTGACTCATCCCGACGACGAAGCCGGGGTGACGGAGATGACCCGCCAGATGGCGTGCGGCGAGTTGTTCCAAAAGATCAACGCCAATCGCAACATCGCCAAAGACGGCTCGGTGGTCTACATGGAGTGGTACAACTCGGCCCTGCTGGACAGCACGGGGAAGCTGCAATCGATCCTGTGCCTGGCGCACGACGTAACCGACCGGGTGCAGGCCGAAGAGAGCATCCGCCAGCTGAACAACCAGCTGGAACAGCGCGTCGTCGAGCGTACCCGCCAGCTGGAGCTGGCCAACAAGGAGCTGGAAGCCTTCAGCTACTCGGTATCCCACGACCTGCGCGCCCCGCTGCGCCACATCGACGGTTACAGCCAGGCGCTGCTGGAGGACTGCTCTGAGCAGATGGATTCGTTGGGCCGGGGGTACATCCAGCGCATCCGGGCCAGCGTGGGGCAGATGGGCGACCTGATCGAGGCCCTGTTGAACCTGTCGCGGCTGTCGCGGGCCGAGCTGAGGGCCGGGCCGGTCGATCTGAGCGCCATGGCCCAATCGGTGGTCGATTATTACCGCCAGCGTGAGCCGGAGCGCAAGGTCGAAGCGGTGATCCAGCCGGGGGTGATCGTCAACGGGGACGCCAGCCTGCTGCACGTGGTGATGGATAACCTGATCGGCAACGCCTGGAAGTTCACCGGAAAATGCCCGCTGGCCCGCATCGAGTTCGGCCAGTGCGAGCGGGCAGACGGCGCCCGGGCCTGTTTCGTGCGCGACAATGGAGCCGGGTTCAACATGGCCTATGCGGATAAGCTGTTCGGCGCCTTTCAACGCTTGCATTCTGTCAGCGAGTTCCCCGGCACAGGGGTGGGGCTGACCACAGTGCAGCGGATCATCCACCGCCACGGGGGGCGGGTGTGGGCCGAGGGCGCCATTGGCGAGGGGGCAACCTTGTATTTTGTCTTGTAAACGGTTTTCCGGGAGGTAGAATGGAAGAAAAAGTCATTTTGCTCGTGGAAGACGACCCTGATGATGAGCTGTTGACCATTCGAGCGCTCAAAAAGAATAACCTGTACAACAAGATCGTGGTTGCGCACGATGGAGAAGAAGCGCTGGAGTTGCTGTACGGCCCGGCGGCGCCGGAAGACGCGCCGGCCGTTCTGCTGCCCACGGTGGTGCTTCTGGACATCAAGCTGCCCAAGATCGATGGTCTCCAGGTGTTGAGTAAAATACGGGCCAACCCCACGACCCGTCTCTTGCCGGTGGTGATCCTGACCTCTTCGCGCGAAGAGCGGGACCTGGTGGAGGGGTACAGCCTGGGATGTAACAGCTACGTACGTAAACCGGTCAATTTCGACGAATTTATGTCCGCCGTGCAACGGTTGGGCCTGTATTGGTTGCTACTCAACGAAGCTCCACCCACCAAGTGAGAGAGGGAATGTCTTTATTGTCATTGCGTGCGTTAATTGTGGAGGATTCACCCGACGACGCCTTTTTATTGGTCCGAGAACTGAAAAAAGGTGGTTTCGACCTGCTGTACGAGCGCGTCGATAACGAAGCGGACATGCGCTCCGCCCTGCAGCGCTATGATTGGGAGATCATCTTCGCCGATTATTCCCTGCCGCAGTTCGATGGGCTGCGCGCCCTGGCCCTGTTGCAGGAGCTGGAGATCGACATTCCGGTGATCCTCATCTCGGGGACGATTGGCGAAGAGCTGGCCGTGGAGGCCATGAAGGCCGGCGCCCAGGATTATCTGTTGAAGGGCAACCTGCACCGCCTGCAGCCGGCCGTCAACCGCACGCTGCGCGAGGCGGAAAACCGCCAGATTCGCCAGCGGGCCGAGGCAGCCCTGAGCGAGAGCCAGGCGCGCCTGTTCAGCATCATCACCTCGGCTATGGACGCCATCATCGTGGCGGAAGACGGCGGGCAGATCGTGTTGAGCAACGAGGCCGCCGAGAAGATGTTCGGGTATAACCAGAACGAATTCCTCTCGCTCGACGTCCACGAGTTGTTCGCCGATGGGAATACGCTGGAACAGCGGCGCGAGGGCCATGACCAGCCAACGGAACGCCCGGCAGAGGGCACCTTTGTGACCCAGGGACGGCGGGCAGATGGGAAGCAGTTCCCCGTGGAGGCTTCGGTGGCCCGGGTGGAGACCGCTGACCGCCGCGCTTACACCTTCATCATCCGGGACATCACCCAGCGCCTGGCCTCGGAAAATGCCCTGCGCGAGAGCGAGGAGAAGTTTCGCCAGCTGGCCGAACGGATTCACGAGGTCTTCTGGGTCGAGGACCTGCACAGCCATAAGCTGCTGTACATCAGCCCCATCATCGACGAACTGTGGGGCACAGATGAGCCCCCCGACTCTCCCAGCGATTTCATGCAGTACATCCACCCCGA
>JAAZNB010000740.1 GCA_012798515.1 Chloroflexota bacterium | reverse complement strand
GCCTGGTTGGCCAGCACTCGCTCCACCATGCCGCGGAACTGGCTGCGGTTGAAGGCTTCCTTGCGCAGGCAGGTGTAGGCGGCGTAATCGGTCAGGGCGCTGACGGCCAGCTCTACCGTGGCGTAGCCGGTCAGCAGCACCTTGGTACAACCGGGATCGTGGCGTCCCAGGGCCTCCAGGACACGCAGCCCCTCTTCATTGTGTGGATCGTCCCCCTCCAACGATAAATCGACCACCGCCAGGCGGTGGGGGTGGACACGCAGATAGGTGAGCGCCATGTCCAGGTTGTCGGCCAGGTCTACCACCAGGCCGGCATCGGTCAGGATCTCACTCAATATTTGCTGCCACGAGCGCTCGTCTTCTACAATTAAAGCGCGTGCGTTCTCAACGCTCATGGATGCTCCTCGACAGCCGGCAGTTTGAGCCGGAAAGTAGTGCCATGCACGCCGTCGCTCTCCACGGTCACCGACCCGCCCAGGCGGGTCATAAGGGTCTTGACCCACCACAGGCCGAAGCCCATCTTGCCGGGCCGGCTTTGAGAGCGTCCGGAGAAATTCAATTCGAAGATCCGGTCGTGTAACGCGGGGGGAATGCCCGGCCCGCTGTCACTGACCTTGATCTCGACCATTTTCTTGCGCGCCTTGGCCGAAATATGCACCTGGCCCTCGCCTTTCATGGCGTCGGCGGCGTTTTCGATCAAATTGATAAATACCAGGATCAGGCTGTTCTGGCCGGCTTTGACCGCCGGCAGGTCGGTCAGGTCGTCGGTGGTGACGTGCACGCCCTCCGACAGGTCGGCCGATTCGATGGCGTTGTGCACGCAGCTGGCTACGTCCACTTCGGCCATCTGGATGGGGCGCAGGTGCACCAGGTTTTTGCGCATGGCCGCCATGGCTTCGTTGGCGCTGCGCTCGATCTCGGCCAGGTTGGTGGCCAGGTAGGGGTTTTCTTTGAGCAGCAGGCTGTTCTTGTCCTGGATGCCCTGGATGCGCACCGGAATGGTGCCCACCTTGTTGTTGAGCTGGTGGATCAGGTTGGCGGCAATATCACCCACCGCGGCGAAGGTCTCGGCCGTAGAACGCTGTTCCTGGGCATTGCTGAGCGCCCGGCGGTTGGCGTCGTTTTGCACCGCCAGTACGGCGTAATGCGCCAGGCAGGTGAGCACCTTCTTGTCCCACTCCGACTCGGCGAAGCGCCCGGGGACGCTGCTGGTGCTGTACACGCTGAAGGCGCCCACCGGGTCGTGGGTCTCGCTGACCATCAGGGGGATGATCAGGGCTCGCGTCCAGTCCTGCTGGCGGGCGTCGTCCGGGCGGTTGAAGCGCTCGTCGGTGCGCACGTCGTTGGTCAGGATGGTGGTGCGGTTCAGGATCGCCTGGCCGGTGAGGCTGTTTTCGATGGGGATGCGCTGCTCGTGCTGGAAGCTGCCGCTGGCCGCTTTGAGCACCAGCCAGTCGTCTTCGGCCAGCCAGATGGTGGCCTCCGAGGCGTTCAGCAGGTCGCTGGCCAGCTCGGCCAGCCGGTTGAGCACCTCGCTGGTGGGATGGTTGATCAAGATCTGGGCCACCTCTTGCAGGGCGTCCAACAGGCGCGCCTCCTGGATGGCAATCACCGCCTGGGTGGCCAGGGATTGCAGCATGTGGCTGTCCTGCTCGCTGAAGGCGCCCGCCTGGGGGCTCTCCAGGTTGAGCACGCCTTCCACCCGCCCGCTGGCGTTGATCAACGGCACGGCCAGCTCGGAGCGCATTTCCATTTCGGCGTCCAGGGGGTAATAAATCTCGGACCAGGGGGGAGACATCAGGTCGTAGACCAGCACCGGCTGGTGGTGTGTGGCTACCCAGCCCATCACGCTGTGCTCGTCCACCAGCAGGCGGTCCACCTGCGGGCGTGACAGCTCGGCCCCGGCGATGGCGCGCATTTCCAGGTAGCGGCCGTCCTTGTCCAGCTGGCGAAAGATGCCGTAGCGGGCGTTGGTCACTTCCAGGGCCATCTGCAAGATGGACTCCAGCGTGCCCTCCAAGCGCAGGCGCGAGGAGATGAGCATGCCGGTGCGGCGCAGGTGGTGCAGTTCTTCCTCCTTGCGCGCCAGGTCACGCTGCATACTGTTGAGCCGCCATACCTGGTACACGGCCATGGCCGCCAGGTTGACGAAGTTCTCCACCATCAGCTCTTCCAGCTGGGTGAAGCGCCGCTCTTCGAACAGGTAGATGTACAGGGCCCCCAGGGGTTGTTCGTTGACGATCAGGGGAAAACAAGCCACGATGCGCGCCCCGGCTTTGACGATCTCGGGGTTGATATCCAGGTCGGGCTCTTCGTAAGAGATCACCCGCCGCTTCTGGCTGATGGCGCGCACGCCGATGCCCGAATCGCGCGGTGCATCGGCCGGGATGGCCCCGGCGCGCTCTTCGGCAGACACCCGCGAGTCCGGGTCGAAGACGCTTTTGACCGGGTCGAAGGTGTAGATCACCGCGGCCGCCCCGGGTACCACCCGGGTGGCACTGTGGGCAATCTGGCGCAGCGTGGGATCCACGTTGAGGTTGCCTTCCGGGCGGATCTGGTTGATGGCTGCGCTGATCTTATTTAAACTGGCCAGTGCTTCCAGGATGCGGAGGTCAGCTTCTGAGGAGGGAGGAGCGTATTGCATAGGCGGTCCCACTCTTCATTATAAGCGATCTGTCAGAATTACTCGAAAGATGGGGGT
The DNA here is from genome assembly GCA_012798515.1 of Chloroflexota bacterium. Lineage (GTDB taxonomy): Bacteria > Chloroflexota > Anaerolineae > Anaerolineales > Anaerolineaceae > JAAZNB01. Next base: position 352 of record JAAZNB010000740.1, on the reverse strand, counting down.
GGGGCCTCCGGGACAGACGCCGGCCGGATGCACCCTGAGTCCGCTGATTCTCCCGAGAATTCACCAGTGTTTGAAAAATTTTCGTGGGTTCCGAGGGTATGACAGCCCTCAAAACCCACGATTGCGAACTTCCACCGCAGAAGTTCAAAAGAGGAGTTCTATATATCAGCCGGAGAAAGAAAATTTACTAGATATTGTAGTACAGCGTAAATTCATATGGGTGCGGGCGCATGCGCATCGGATCGAGCTCAGCCGTCCGCTTGTACGAGATGTAGGCGTCCAACAGGTCGGAGGTAAACACGTCGCCTTTGAGCAAGAAATCGCAGTCCTTTTCCAACGCATCCAGGACATC
>JAAZNB010000739.1 GCA_012798515.1 Chloroflexota bacterium | reverse complement strand
GGTGATGGGCACCACCGGCAGGATGTAGCGTTGGAAAGGCACCGGTAAAAGGAGAATGATGGATAGCACGGAGGCCAGTCCGGCCAGGAAAAAGACAGCCAGCGACAATGTGCGCCCGTCCCGGTGGTGTACAGCCGGCGGGATGGCAGTCAGGCAACCCAAGATGGACAGGAAGAAAAGCACCCCGCCCTGGACGAGGCCGCGGAAAAGTTGGTGCAGCGGGTTGGATAGATAAGCCAGATCGGCAGAACGGGTGGCATCCAGATAATTGCCAACGTCCGCCGTGGCGGGGGGACTAAAGAAGAGATGTACCAGCCAGGCCGCGCTGCGCTGGAGCAGGTTGGAAGTAACCAGGTCCGGGCGGATGCTATGGAGCATGCTGGCCTGCTGGTCGAGCAGGGTACTGCGGGCGGCAACGGCAGCCTGTAGCGCTCCCAGGGGATGGCTCCACAGGAAGGGATTGAGTAAAACGAAAATGCCACCCAACAGAATGACAAACCATAAGGACTGGCGCAAACGGCCGGAGATAGATTTCTCCCGGGCCGGACCGGGCAGCCACAGCACGGCCAACGCCAGCAAGGCCAGGGCGGCCGTGGACTGTTTGGCACAGAATGCCAGCGCAGCAGGCACGGCGATCCACCCACGCCACAGGCGCGGGGTGACCAGGAACCACAACAGCCAGCTTTCGGTGAACAGGAGCACGCCTTCGGCCATGGCGCGGCGGGTATGTAACAGGATCAGGCCATTGCCGGCCACCAACAGCATGGCCAACCAGGCTGCCGGCGGACCGGCCAGGGTGCGGGCGGTGAGATAGATGCAACCCAGGCTGAAAGGGAACAAAATGGCGATACCCAGACGGGAGGCCTGCAACAGACCGGGGGAGGGCAGCGCACCGGCGTTGAGATTTTGATCCCAGGTGCGCGTCCAGTCCCAGTCCACTGCCAGGGCGGGGAATCCGGCCAGGGAGCGGCCGATCCCAATCAGCAGGCGCGGCAGGGGTGCATCCAACAGGCGATAGCGCGATTGCACCGGGCTATCATTTTCGGGTTGCCAGGCCAGCCCGGCCGGATGTGAGAACAGCAGATCCAGATCTGCGCTCATAAAGATCTGGGTGCCTTCGTCCGGATGAAAGGGAATGTCCGGCAGACCGCGCCAGTAGAAAAAGGAAATCAGCAGGACGGCAACGACGACCCAGGGGGCCTCATGTTGGTACCCAGGCTTACCTGGCCGTATGGGGAAAGGCGACATTCCAGACTTCTCCAACCTAACAGCTGTGCGATGTTTTCCCCCAAGACCGGTCAACGGAATGGGCTGATCAATCTGAACGGGGGATGGAATTGCCGGATCTGAAAGAAACCGATAAAATTACACCAATTAACCTTTTGCCGGGCTTATTCGATGAAAACCAACCGCAGGATCTTCATCCTGGCTTTTTTTGTGCTGACCCTCGCCGCTTCGTGGAAATTGCTGCTGCAGCATTGGGGCGCGTTTCCGTTCAATGCAGACGAAGCCATCGTGGCCTTGATGGCCCGCCATATTCTCCAGGGCGAACGGCCTTTGTTTTTCTACGGGCAGGCCTATATGGGCAGCCTGGACGCCTACCTGGTGGCGGCCGGCTTCGCCCTGCTAGGACAGCACGTGTGGGTCATCCGGGCCATCCAAATGATATTATATACTGGCACACTGGCGACGACGGTGATTTTGGGGGCGCTGGTGCTGCGTTCGACGCAATCGGGGATCTACGCGGCTGCTTTGTTGGCCATCCCGGCGGTGAATATGACCCTGTACACTACGGTCAGCCTGGGGGGATACGGCGAAGCGCTGTTAATCGGCAACCTGGTCTTGATCTGCGCCACTTGCCTGGTGAACCGCCTCACTCAGACGCAAAGAGAGGTGTATCCCCAAAAGCAGGCCGCATTGTGGGCCGGGTTGTGGGGGCTGTTCTCCGGATTGGGATTGTGGGCGAATGGGCTGACCCTGATTTACGTGATCCCCAGCGCAGTGGTAATCTGGTGGAACTTGATCCATAACTTCCCAGGCGCCAGGATCGTTGCCCTGGGAACCGCTTTGCCGGCGTGTATAGGGCTGGGGGCCGGATCGTTCCCGTGGTGGTTGTTTGCTCTCCAAAACGAGCCGGCCAACCTGGTCCGTGAACTGCTGGGCTCGGCCGTCTCGGTTGAACAAGGTAGTCTCCTGGCACGCAGCGGCGCTCACCTGGTCAACCTGGCCCTGCTGGGTTTCCCGGCTATGCTCGGTCTGCGCCCCCCCTGGGAAGTGCGCTGGCTGGCGCTGCCTTTGTTACCCATCGGGCTGGCATTCTGGCTGGCCACAGGGATTTTTGCTCTCCGGCGTTGTGCGACCTTGCCGCGGGCGGACGCCGGCTGGATGTTGCCCGGAACTGCGGCGGCTCTGCTGGCGGGATTCCTGTTTACGTCTTTCGGCGTCGATCCTTCTGGGCGTTACTTTATCCCCTTGTACCTCATCCTGGCCCTGGCGGCCGGGAAAATGCTGGTAGATAAAGTTCACGCGCTGCCCTTGCGGATCGGGCTGGCGCTGGTGGTGATCCTGTTTAATACCTGGGGGACGGTGCAAAGCATGCTCACCTCGCGCACGGGCATCACGACGCAGTTCGATCAGAGCACGGTGGTTGATCACAGCGTCGACGCGGAACTGATCCGTTTTCTCCATGCTCAAGACGAAAAATTTGGATATACCACCTACTGGATCAGTTACCCACTGGCTTTCCTGTCGCAGGAGGAATTGATTTACGTCCCGCGATTGCCTTACCACCAGGATTTCCGCTATACCCCCCGGGATGACCGTTATGGGCCTTACCGGGATATCGTGACCGCGGCTCCACGAGCTGCATATATCACCGCACAACAACCCGAGCTGGAGGATTACCTGGTACGGGCCTTTGAAGGCCGGCATATCACCTGGGACGAAGCCCAGATCGGCGATTACCACGTGTACTATCGTCTTTCGGAAAAAGTGACGCCCGAGGAGATTGGCCTGGGAGTGGTATCGACAGGGATTAAACCATGACAGACCGGCGTAGAGAGACAGATCGCTTTATCTTCATCCTCCTGTTGCTGCTCATTTTTGTCATGGCGGCCCGCACACCTATCGACAGTGATATGTGGTGGCATTTACGCGCCGGTGAAGAGACGCTGCGGTGGATGCGCCCGTTGACCACGGATCTGTTTTCCTATACCCGCCTGGGCGAGACCTGGGTGAACCATTCCTGGCTATCTCAGGTGGGCATGCTTTTGATCTATCGCCTGGGCGGTTTTACCGCCCTGAGTGCGGCCGTGGCGATCCTGGCGACGGCCGC
>JAAZNB010000159.1 GCA_012798515.1 Chloroflexota bacterium | reverse complement strand
CCCAGGCCGATGAAATCCAGGGTAGCGGCGTTGAGGATGGCGCCGCCAAACTGCAAAATGAAGGTCATGAACAGGTAAGACATCATGTTGGGGGCGATCTCGGTGAAGATGATCTTCCAGGAGGAGCGCCCGCTCAATTTGGCCAGGTCGACAAAGTCGCGTGAACGCAGCGAGAAGGTCTGCGCCCGGATGGCCCTGGCTGCCCAGGGCCAGGAAGTCAGCCCGATAAAGATGCTTTCGCTGAGCACCCCGCGCACTTTCAGGTAGGCGGCAATGATCAGGAGCACGGCCAGGGTGGGGATGACCAGGGTAATGTTGGTCAGCATGTTGAGGATCTCGTCCACGATGCCGCCGCGGTAGCCGGCGGTGAACCCGACGATCACCCCGATGAGCGTGCCCAGGCCGCCGCCGACGATGCCGACTACAAAAGTGGCTTTCAAGCCCAGCACGAACTGGGTAAAGACGTCCTGGCCGAAGGTGGTGGTGCCGAACCAGAATTCAGAAGAGGGCGGCGCCCCCGCCGGTCCGACGAAGGCTTCAGGAGAAAAGTCTGTCAATAAGGGGCCAATCAAAGAAAGGATAATGAAGAAGAGTACAACGATCACTCCGATCTTGAGCTTGGTGTTCCTCATGGCAAAGTAAAGAATTTCATTTTTCTTTGCACTGGGTGCGGGTGTTGCGGTGGTCGTGGTGGTTGTCATGCGGACTCCCCTTGCATTCCTGTACGAGTTCTCGGATCCACCAGGACGTAGATGATATCAATGGCGAAGTTGGCCAACAGCACACCAACAATAATGAAGAGGAAACAGCCCTGGAGCAGGAAGTAGTCCTGGTTCTGGATCGATTGCAGGATCAGGTAACCGATACCGGGATAAGAAAACACAATCTCGGTGGCGAGAGCGCCGGCCACGATGACGCCCAGCTGTAAAGCCAGACCGGTAAGCTGCGGCAGGATGGCATTGTTGAAGGCGTACTTGCGGATCAACCTTCTGGGCGCCCCGAGCGCTTCGAGATAGTGTGAATAATCTGCTTCAAGTTCGTAAATGATCATGTTGCGCATACCAATGGCCCAGCCGCCGAACTGCACCAGGAACAGGGATGCAAATGGCAAGAACCAGTGCTGTAAAAAGCTCCATGCGAAGGGCCAGGTAAATGAAGGGGACATGGCGAAACTGTAGGCGCCGGAGATGGGGAAGATGTCCAGGACGATCCCCAGAGCCCAGGCCAGCAGGATGGCCAACCACATGTAAGGGGTGGCGGTGAGCAAATAGCCCAGGGGCAATACGGTGTTATCCAGACGTTTGGAACGGGCAGCAAAAGCGCCGAACTTGTTACCGGCAAACCAGCTCAACATAATGGCCGGGATGAGCAGGGCGATGTCGTAGGGCACGGCATCCAGGATCACCCGCACCACCGGTTTGGGGAACAGGTAGATGCTGGTGCCCAGGTCGCCGTGGAACAGGGCATTCCAGAATTGAAGGTACTGCTGCCAGATGGGCAAATCCAAACCAAAGGCTTTGGTGTAGTAGTTGTACATGACCTGCACCGCTTCAGCGCGCAGACCGGCCCTGGCCAGCATCACCTGGACCGGATTCCCCGGCATAAACCTGGGGATCAACCAGTCGATCGTTACTGCCAGAAAAAACGTGAGGATGTAAATAAGCAGTTTTCGTCCGAAGTAGCGCCTCACGATGCCTCCAATACTCAAGAGATAAAGAGAACCCAAGGGGTTACCGCCCCTCCTACCGGAGGAGGGGCGGTAAGGGAAACCGAGAGATTACTGGGCAGGCTCGGCCGGTTGGAGCTCGGTGAGCATGCGGATGGCGGTCATGTTCCAATAACCGCGCCAGCTGGTGGGCAGGTAGTGGTTGGAACCATCGGCAGAAGATGGCCAGTTGGTCCACACCGAGGTGTTGACCTGCGACCACATACCGTTGTACCACAGCGGGATGAGCGGCATGTCGGTGAGGGTGATGCGCTGCAGGTCGGACATGATGCCCTTCATGGCTTCGGTGTCGGTAATTTCGGTCTTGTCGAGCTGGTCAACCAGGTCGAAAGCTTCCTGGTTGTCGTAGCGGCCGTAGTTACCGTTCTGCATCGTGGCGATGTCTTCGATGGGATTCTGGAACATCCAATCGTAGTAGGTCCACGGGGTGTTGCTGATCTGAGCATCGTTGGCGATCATCATCTCGAAGGTGCCGCTGTTGCGGGCATCCACGTAACCGCCGTAGTCCGGGTATTCAGGGACGACGTTGATACCCACAGCCTGGCAGCTGCTGGAGATGACCTTGATCGATTCCATCCAGTCGCTCCAGCCATTGGGGACGATCAGGGACAGTTCGATCTTGGAGCCGTCGGGCGCTTCCACGAAGCCGTCGCCGTCCACGTCCGTGTAGCCGGCATCGGCCAGGAGTTGTTTGGCCATGTCAGGATCGTAGCTGAAGCCCAATTCATCGACGACATCCTGGTCCACGTACTGGTCCCACACGGGGAGCAGGCCGGTGGGGTTGGAAGCCTGGACGATGTTACCGTAAACGATCTCGACGATCTGGCTGACGTCGATCGCATTGGCGACTGCCTTGCGGAAGGCCGGATCATCCATGGGTTTGACGGTGTTGTTCAAGAGCAGCCAGGCGGTGTTGGCCGACAACATATAGGGGGGCTCGGGGTAGTAGGTCTCGACGCCGTACCCACCGTTGACCAGGGTGGCCACACCGGGCAGGAAGTTGTTGCTCAGATCGAGGCCGCCTTGCAGGACCATGCCCAGGGCCACGTTGTTGCTGGGGTTGACGATGTCAACGATGCGTTTGGGGGCCGGATCCAGGCCGAGGGCGTCTTTGGCCCACCAGCTGTCGTTCTTGGCCCACACCATGCGGCTCTGATCGGCCGTTTCGTACAGATACGGGCCGGTGCCGATGGGATTCTCGTTGGCGCCGGAGGTCACTTCTTCAACCGACTTGCTTTCCCACAGGTGCTGAGGAACCATGGGGACGGTGTACAGGTAGTTGGCCCATTCCTGGTACAGGGTCTCATCGAAGTTGAAGTTGAGGGTGTAGTCATCAACCTGCTCGATGGAGCCCAGCCAGTTCCACAACGGGCTGAAGTTGACCGGGGCGGTATCGCCCAGCTCGAAGGTGAATTTTACATCTGCGGCGGTGAAGGGTTCGCCATCACTCCAGGTTACACCCTGGCGGACTTTCACCTGGTATACGTTGTCACTCGTCCACTCGCCACTCTCGGCAAGCCAGGGGTTATATTCGTCGGTCAGGGGGTCGTAGATGAATAACGACTCGTAGCACAGACCGAAGGTGCCCGTGGCGTAATTGCCGGTGTTGAATGGGTTCCAGCTGGAGGGCGGGCCCCACTGCGTACCGCTGGTGTAGAGCGTTTCACTCCGTTCGTAGGCTTCTGTCGAAGGCGCAGCAGTGGCTTCTACGATTTGGGTCTG
>JAAZNB010000158.1 GCA_012798515.1 Chloroflexota bacterium | reverse complement strand
TATAACTTCGGTGAGATTCTGACCACCGGCGTTACTCTCGCTGCGGTTATGCTCCTTCTGCCAAGAATGATTGGGGTCATGATGGAAGGGTTGGTCCCCCTGGCCGATAGTTTCCAGGAATTTATCTCCGAGAAATTCCATGGCCGGGAGTTTTACATTGGCCTCGATGGGGCAATCTCAGCCGGTTATGTGCCCCTGTTGGCCACTTCCATGATCACGGTGGGGATCGCCCCGTTCCTGGCGATTCTGCTTCCGGGCAATCAAACCATTCCCATGGGAGATCTCGCCATCGCCTGGGCAATCGGGATGTGGGCGGCAGCGCCCTCCAAAGGCAACATCGTGCGTGGCGCCATAATCCAACTGGTCTGCTTGGTCCTGTGCCTCTATTTCGCTTCCTTTATGGCGCCGTTTATGACGGCAGCTGCGCAGATGGTCGGGGTAGAGGTGCCTGAAGGTTCTTTGATCACAACCATCACCACCGCCGGTATGATCTGGCCGATCATCTTCTTGATCCCGGCGTTATTCTTGACCGGTTCACCGGATATTTTCGGGTATTCGCCAGTGGGTATGATCATTTTCTTCTTCGCTTTCCTGGTCGTGTACTTCGGCATGTGGTGGCTTGTCCGGAAAGAGCCGGCTAGAATTGCCAGCCTAACCCGGGAAGAGCTCCAGAACCAATTATTCGATAAGAAAAAGCACACCGTTGTGGCGCCTTAAGCCCAGATCGTAGACAGGGTGAAGGATCGTGATCCAACCCTGATCCGGTAATGAATGTTTTGGGTGAACATCGTCAACTGTTTGAGCATTGCTGGCGATGTTCACTCAACTGAGGCAGAGAATAATTGGCTTTAATACCCGAACTCAAAAAAACACAACGGAGATTATCCAAAACCAAATGGAGGTTGGGATGGCAAAGTACTTCATTATTGTATCCTGTGGAACCGCAATCACATCGACAACGGTAGCCGCCAGGCTAAAAACACTCCTGGTGAATAAAGGCTATGACTGTGAGACACGGGCAATCCGTGCCCCAGATGCGATCCAAAAAGTGGATCAATTAAAACCAGACTGTATCGTCTTTACCGGCGCTCCGCCGAAAGGCTTGCCCTGCCCGGTATTCCCTGGCGTGGCCTTTCTTTCAGGTATTGGGAAAGAAAAAGCCATGGAGGATATTATTCAAGTTCTTGAGAAGCCACATTGGGCCGGGAAAGTTAGATTGGGATAGATTACCTCCATCCGTCTTGGGGCCGATCGATTTGAATAACCATTGTTCGAAGATTTCTGTTGAGGAGGATATTGTGGTCAGCGGAGAAATTGCATTACGGAGAGAACTGATAGAAACTGCCCGGCACGCAGAGGATATCGGCCTTGTCATCTATTCACAGGGGAATTTCAGCCTGAAACTGCCCCACAGTGGATCTATTTTGATTACTCCGACCGGTATTCCGTATCGGCGCCTGGAGCCAGACGATCTCGTCGTCCTTGACCTGGATGGAAATAAATTATCCGGTAAATACGAGCCTTCTTCGGAAACCCCGGTGCATTTACTCGCCTATCAACAGATGCCTGATATAGGCGGAGCGGTGCACATCGAACCGCCCTATATCAACGCGTTGGCCGCTGTGAATCTAAATCCTCCTCCGATTTTGGGAAATTTTGTATACCTGTTTGGTGGAAAAGGTCTGGCGATGGTCGAGTCGATTCGCAGCGGCAATGCCGCCTTCGCCAGGGCAACCATGGAGGCCATGCAGGACCACTTTGGCGTGATCTGGAAAAACCACGGGATTTTTTGCGTTGGTTCCAGCCTGGAGCTGGCATATCGCCGATCGTGGGCAGCCGAACAAGCTGCAAAAGTCTATTATCTTTCCAGGGCCCTGGGTAAATGTGATCCGGAAATGATTTCCGGGCCCGTACAAGAAGAAATGATCGATATGGCCAGGAATTGGGGGTGGATATAGTCCGAAGGCCGGTGGGGGATACACGATCTACACCGCCGCAATGATATAAGGCGCTGGGCCCTCCTCGCCGCACGTGTTGTATGGCGGATTCGCACCGTGATCAAGTGTTTCAACCTGGCTTGATGTTAGCCGACCATCCTCTGGATGGTCGGCGGCGATTCGCCATCGTCCGGCCTGTCGATGTATCAAATTTGGCATAATGCCGGCGGGAAACTTCAATGCAACTCCGTTCTATCCACCCCAATAAATTACGTATCATGAGTACAGCTCCAAGAAACCCACTCACCTGATCGAGGGAACGTCTTTATGGATCAAAACCACGTGAAGATTTTTGTAGCCAACCAATTGGAGGCAATTAATAGCGAAGATGCGCTGATCAAACTGGCAGCTCTATTAGAGGAAGGAGGTTGCACAAAAAAGAGTTTTTTGCCTGCCCTGCTAGAAAGGGAAAAAGCCTTCCCTACGGGTCTGGAACTGGAAGGTAAATACAATGTGGCGCTTGCCCATGCGGATTCAGAGCACGTGATCTCTACTGGGTTTGCGATTGGGGTCTTGAAAAACCCCGCTACGTTTAGAAACATGGGGGATCCAGATCAAGACCTGGAGGTAAAAATCGTGTTCATGATGGCTGCTGAAAACTCAAAGGTGGTCATTTCGTCGATCCAGAAATTAACCGAGGATATGTTTCAAAAGCCAGACGTCATCGAGAAGATTGCCCAGATGAGCACGGATATGGATTTGAAAACATATATCGAAAATATCATCTGCTGAGCATATCGAGAAAATTCGTCTTGCATCATCCAAAAGGAGCTCTGACATGGCAAATAAATTACCGTATCGTCGTGATGTTTACACAACTCCGGAAGGGATCAATCCGGAAGAGTACATCGTCGCCACGTATATCGTTTGTGGCGAGTTCAAAGATTACGTGAAACTTGCGGCCGAGATCGCCGTCGAACAATCGTTCGGAACCTGGGTGCCGGTTGCAGCAGAGACTCCAGAGCTGGTGGAGAAACACGCGGCCAAAGTGATCGGCGCTTTTGAGGTCCCGGATTACACCGCCAACACACCGGCAGGTCCGCGCCAGGCGGTATTGCGGATTGCTTTCCCCATCATTAATTTTGGGCCCCGGATCCCCAATCTGCTCACGGCTGTCATCGGTAATATCTCGATGATCAAAGGCCTCAAGCTGGTAGATCTCGAATTCCCCCCGAGTTATTTGAAAGGTTTCCCCGGGCCTCAATTTGGGGTGGATGGGATTCGGAAAATGCTGGATGTCCCGGAGCGCCCCTTGTTGAATAATATGATCAAGCCATGCGCCGGGTTATCTCCAGATGTGGCCGGGAAACTGTTTTACGAAACGGCCGTGGGTGGGATCGATATCATTAAAGATGATGAACTGATCGCGGATACCACCTATTCTTCGATTGCCGACCGGACCCGGGAGTGCATGAAGGCTGAGAAAGCGGCATTTGAAGAAACCGGTGAGCATACGATTTACTTCTGCAATGTCACGGATACTCCCAACAAGATTCTGGATAATGCCAAAGCTGCTCTCGACGAAGGCGCAAATGGTTTGATGATCAACCCGTTCACGGCCGGCATAGGCTGTATCCAGATGATTGCTGAAGCGAACTTTGGGGTTCCGATCATGACCCACCCCGATTTTGTCGGCTCCAATTCCTGGTCTCCGTATCAAGGATTGAGCGCTCACCTGACTTTAGGTAAACTGTCCAGAATGGCCGGGTCGGATGTGGTCGTATACCCCACGTCGTATGGCAAGATCGATATTAACAAAGAATCGTATGTCAAGGTGGCTTTTGTTTGCCAGAACAAAATGAGCGACCTGAAGCCGATCTGGCCGATGCCCAGTGGTGGAGCCCACGCAGGGATGACCAAAGTCCTCGTGGACGACTGTGGCAAAGACATCGTCATTGGCTGCGGAGCCGCGGTACACGCTCACCCGATGGGCCCTCGTGCTGGCGCCCGCGCATTACGCCAGGCTGTCGACGCTTACATGCAGGATGTTGACCTACGAGAATATGCGGCCAACCATAAAGAACTCCAGGTCGCGTTGGATTTATGGGGAGTGGCGGGCGAGAAAGAAATTTTCGGATTGAAAGCTTAGTCCGGTCCCCATTTGTAGAGCTTGACTCACAACTTTACTATCTAGATGAGGGGTTTTTTAAGGGCGGGTCTGCACTTGACCCGCCCGACTCCTGCAATAAATTTTCTGGTTTGAGCCGCGATCTCGTTTTGTGCATAATTCTGGTGCTCTGCAGGAAAAGTTTCCGGCAGAGCACGGCGCTACCTCACTCGTCCCAATAAGGTTATCAGCCATTGAATAAGAACATCAAGCTAATTTCTCTGGATGTGGATGGTACCCTCCTGGATAATCACGGCGATCTACCCGAAGAAAATCTGAGGGTACTTCGAATTGTCCAAGAGGCGGGGATTGTAGTTTTGCTGAACACCGGCAAACCTGTGAATGCAATCCAAAAAGAGATCGCTCTTTTGAATATTCAAGGCCCAATCGTAACCCTGGCAGGTTCGATGACCCTGGCCAGAAATGCCTTCGGTAATTATTCCATCTCGCATATTATTCCAATCGAAGAAAACCAGGCCCTGAATGTCATGGGTATCCTTGCCCAGACCCGGGCATCGGTTATCGTAATAACCACAAAAAACACGTACGTTTCCCATTCCAAAGCCCAACCTGAGTATCAACAGTTCTTCAGAGAGATCGCTGCGTCGACGAATATGCCCGAGATGATGCAGGTTGGCCATCAAGATCTAGGAAATCCTTTGGCGATAGAAAGACCCATTGTAAAGATGATGGTTATCTGTGATGAAGAAGAGGAACTGAACCAGATTGTACGGCTGTATCAAGCTCAGTATTCGGATCAGCTCACCCTCCTGCGGTCATCGCCCGGGACCATAGATATCTATTCGAGCGAATCCGGAAAGCTGCAAGCCCTGAAAGCTGTATGCGCAGAGATGAAGATTACTCGTGAAAATGTCCTTGCCATGGGAGATTACCACACCGATCTGGAAGCAGTGAAATGGGCGGGCATGGGAGCGATCATGGGAAATGCGCCTCAAGCAGTCCTTGTACAGGCGCCCATGGTTGCCCCGAGCAACGTCGATTGCGGCGTAGCCAGGTTTATTACTCAATATGTCCTGGAGGGATAACTTGAATCAGACCGGCAGTGATCCATCTTGCGAAGGCGGCCATCTGCTGGCGCTCATCAGGCTCCTGGATATGATCAGAAGCAGGCGCCATCTGTCGCTTACGGAATTCCACCGGGTCATCAATGAGCCATACAATCGCCGGCTTTTGAGCGATTGTCTTCCGAATTCTGAACAAATACTCCAAAGCGTTCAGAATATTACCGCTCGATACCGGATCCCCCTGGTGATCAACGAATGGATCGAAAAGATAACGCCTGCCGTTCTATTTGTTGCGCTGAGCGCCATTGGGATCAACTACATATGGGGGAAGGTCCCTTGGGGAGCGGGTTCCATTTATCAGATTGCGATCATATGTTTCATCTACCTGTTTTCATCCACGGTTTTTCGGTATTGGATAGAGAAGGCTCTCCTTTCCCCAGCTTTTTCCATTGTATTTGAATCGATCCCTGGCCTGGAAAAAAACCTCGTCGATTTCATAAACCAGGTCATCCAAGAAGCCAACCAGTCTATATTGGACAAAGGCCTGGATCCGGGGGCGTTAACTACCGACCTTTATCATGGCGACTATGTGGGTATGGACGTCATCAGAAAACCCGGGTGGTTTGCATCTACCCATTATAAAATCCGCTTGAATCCGTTCTACCTTGCTTTTACGAGCCGCCCGAAATTCATCAAGATCCTCATCCCGCATCGTGAGAAATCTTTCTTGAGAAACTCGATCCAGGTAAGGATTTATGGGCGACTCTGTTTGATTGCACCAGAACAGGTTGTTAAAAGTTCCTTTATGGAACAAATTAAAAAATGTATCAAAAAGGAAGGGAACGCCTCCGTGGAAATCCGTACAACCAGCAGTAGCGAAATTTCGGATTTCACCATCATTACCGATGCCGGGATTTGGATGAAGTATGCCAGGCGGAAAGGTTTATTCCTGGATTATTCATGTCAATACATCACCAACCCGGGCGAACAAGGAGAAATCAAGGAAAAATTCCAGAAGTTATGGTCTTCCAGCCGCCGGATTAAGACGGCGCTCGTGTGATTGCAAACATACCCCGAACACAATGGAGGTTTTATGAAAAAAGCGATTATCCGGATTGTTAATGAGGTTGGGTTACACGCCCGGCCGGCTTCGATTCTCGTCCAACAGGTTAACAAGTTCGAGTCGAAGGTTTCTATTTCGAACTATACCCTGGGGAGTAAATCCGTAGATGCGAAAAGTATTTTAGGGATTCTTACGCTGGGGATCGAACAAGGGCATGAAGTTGCCCTGGAGATCGAGGGGAAGGATGAAGAATCTGCAATCACAAAGATCAAGGGTCTGATCGAAAGTGATTTCGTGGGTTATCTATGATCAACGGGAAGGCCGTTTATAAAGTGGGTGAGTCCTAGCTTGAAATGAGCGAATGCCAAGCGCCGGCTGTGACTCTGGACGGCCTGGCCGTTGAAGTGGCCGCGAAGAATTGTATTTTGGGATATGGGGGTGCGTTCGCACCCCCATATCCCAAAATAGGGTCGCCCTCTGCGATAAGTCTCAAAGAACCTATAATCTCCAGGTATGGAATCGGATTGAAAGATGATGAAAAAGGAGCTGTCAGGAAAAGTTGCGCTGATCACCGGGGGGTCCAGCGGGATCGGAAAAGCTACTGCCATCCGTTTCGCTCAGGAAGGTGCAAAAGTCGTCATTCTTGCCCGAAGAATTGAGAAATTAGAAATCGTGTCGTGCGAAATTGCCGGCCTGGTGGGCGAAGAAAAGGTTTTACCCATACAAACGGATGTATCAGACGAGGCGCAGGTCAGAAGCGCATTTAGAAAAACGATGGACGTTTTCAAACAAATTGACATCGTTGTTTGCAACGCAGGGTATTTATATTCCTCCCGTGTAGAAGAGACCACTCTAGAAGAGTGGACGCAGGTCTACGGAACCAATGTGGTGGGTAGTTTTCTGGTGAGTCGAGAGGCTTTTCGGCATTGGAAGAATACCCGGATCCCAGGCAGCCTGATCTTTGTCTCAAGCAAGAATGCCATTTCCCCTTCTGCGCAAGTATCTGCCTATTGTTCTGCAAAAGCCGCAACCTTACACCTGGCCAGATGTCTGGCCGTCGAAGGCGCGCCATACGGGATCCGGGTAAATTCAGTGCTGCCGGATGCTGTGATTAAAGATTCAGAAATGTTCTCTCCAGAACGGAGAAAGCAAGTGGCCCAACGCTACGGGATTAGAGACGAGGAGATTGAGACATTCTATAGAAATCGAAACCTGTTGAAGGTGAGCATCTTCCCGGAGGATGTTGCCGAGGCGATTTTATTCTTCGCGGGGAACCGGGGAGGGAAAACCACCGGAGCTATATTGCCCGTTGACGGGGGAATAGAAACCGCCTTGGCCAGATAGGGTACATCCTTCGGGTCGGGTGTGCCTTGCAATCATGGAAAGGCAGGGGGCTGCCGGTCAGCCGGCTACCCCCAGCCCGGCAGCCCAGGCGTCGATCTGGTCCCAGCGGCGGAAGTCGCCCACGGGGGACTGGATCATATTCACTGCGATCATGCGGTCGAGCAGGCTGAGTTTATCCGGGTTCATCACGCCGGCGAACAGGCCTGCGTGGGCCGGCGGCACCAGGGCCCGCACCGGGTCCAGGTAGGCGCTGACCGTCTGGAGGGTGGTCTCGTCTGGGGTGGCCATGTCCAGGCAGACCACGAAAGCGCTGAAAGACCTTTGGAGCAGGTCGGCCTGGTGCTTTTCGATGAAGCGCATGGCCTCGGGCAGCAGGCTGCCCATGCGAATGGCGCTGCCCACCACCACGGCCTGGTAAGGCCGGACATCGTCCACCGTGCCGGCCGGCCGTACGTCCACACGCCGGCCTCCGCCGGCCAGGGTATCGCCGATGCGGGCGGCCACCTCGGCGGTCGAGCCGGCCCGGGTGGCGTAGGCCACCAGCAGGCGCGGGCCATCATTTCCGTTGCCGTAGGTTGTATTGGGCTGATCGACCGCCGGCTGGCGCGTGCCCACCAGGGCCGTGCCGCCGCACAGGGTCACCCCCACGGCGGCCGCTGCCAGACAGCCGGTCTTCAAAAAATTACGTCGTGAAATTTGTTCAGACATGGTCGTCTTCCTTCCCGTCATTCCGTTTCCCGGCTCTCAAATTCCTGGCGCTCCAGCGCCTGGAGGATAATGCCCATACCGTGCAGGCTGCGGATCAGGCCGATCACGCCGGCCTGGTCGGTGCACACGCTGAGCAGCGAGCCCTCCTCACCCAGCGGAGCGATGTGCAGCCCGGGTGGGCTGAAGGGCTCGATGTCGCCGGCCGCCAGCAGCCCGCGCACGCGAATGTAGTAGATGCCGGCGTCGCCCATGTCTATCCCTGGGCGACGGCCAGGCTTTTTTGCAGCGCCTCTTCTGTCCAGGCGCCGATCTCGTCCCAGCGGCGAAAATCGCCCAACGGGGCTTTGACTGCTTTGATGATCAGCCGGTCGAGAGGCCCGACCCGCCCGGGGTCGACCACGCCGGCGAACAGACCCTGGCTGGCGGGGGGCACCAGCGCACACAGCGGCTCGAGACAGGCGTTGGCGGTGGTGCGCGTCTCGTCGTTATCGATGGACAGGGTGACGCACAGGACAAACACGTGGAAAGGTTTGTGGCGCAGGGCGCCCTGGTGCTGCTCGACAAATTTCCTGGCTTCGGGCAGGACGCTGCCCATACGGACGGCACTGCCCAGGATCACGGCAGCGTACGGTTCCAGGCTAGACACCCGGTGGACCGGTAGCACGTCCACCGGCAGGTCGTGTTGGGCGATGATCTGGCCCATGTAAGCAGCTACCTCGGCGGTCGATTGGCCTTTGCTGGCGTAAGTAACGAGGATACGGTTTTCCATCAGTTTCTCTCCCTATGCCTCCGTGGGTATGGAACGTTTGGCGGAGGCTTATTCAGCTTACTGGAAAGCCGGGGGGAAAGAACCACATCAAGATGTAGTCCCGGGTGGCAAAAGATGTAGCTTTGGGGTGGGGGAAAAGCGGTACAAGGGCTGGCGATCGCCTGCCCTGTCTTTACAACAGGCCGAGCCGGCGGGCGACTTCCACGGCCCTGGCGCGGCTGTTGACCGCCAGCTTGCCGTAGATCTCTTTGATGTAGAAACGCACGGTGTTCTTGGAGATAAACAGCTGCCCGGCGATCTCGTCGTATTTCAGCCCCTGGGCGACCAGGCGCAGCACTGCCAGCTGGCGCTCGGTGAGCGCTTCCGGCAGGGCGGGGACTGCCGGGCTGCCGGAAGCCGGCGGCGAGCTTTCGCCCGGCGGCAGGGCTGCTCGCAGCTGTTGGATAAAGCCGGCCTGGGTGGCGTCCGCCGGCGCGCTGCGCAGCAGCGCGGCCAGCAGCCCGGTCAGCTGCGCTCCCTGGTCCAGGAAGGCGCGCAGGTAGCCCTGGGGAGCGGCCAGCGCCACGGCCTGAGACAGGTCTTGCCGCGCGGCCGGGGTGTGGCCCTGGGCGAGCGCCATGCACGCCCGTAGCAGCAGGCCTTGCAGCGCGATCCCGGTGTGCTGGCGGTCCAGGGCGGCGTCGATCAGGCGGCCGGCCTGGTCGACCATGGCGGAGAAATCTTCCACCTGCCCGCTCGACTGGGCCCGGTAGAGGGCCAGGCGCAGTTGGGCCAGGCAATAGGGCTCTTGCAGTGTGGTTATCCCTCCATCCGCCGGGCAGGGGCAGGCCTTGAGGGCCGCCTCGGCGGCGATGGAATTGTCCTGAGCCAGGTAAAGGTGTACCTGGGCGCCGATCACCTCCGGTTGCAACCATACCGGGACGCCCAGGGGCAGCAGGTCGGTGGCCTCCTGGATCTCCCGGACGGCGGTGGACAGGTCGCCCTGGGCCAGGTAAACCTGCGCCAGGCCGGTCTTGCTGGCGACCAGGGTGGCGTTGTGGCCGGTGAACGCGCCCAGCTGAGCGCCGCGCAAGAACTGCTCGCCGGCCTGGTCGATGCGGTTCCATTCCAGGTACACCATGCCCAGGGAGGTGTGGGCAACGCCCAGCATGGGCAGGCTGGAGAAGCCGCGCGCCTGAACGTACTCGATGCCCTGCTGGGCGGTCTGGGCGGCAAAGTGCAGCTGTCCGTGCTGGAGGGCCATCAGGCTGAGCGAGGTCACGGCCAACAGCTCGGCCACCAGGTTGCCCGACGCCCGGCAGTAGTGGATGGCCTGCTGGTAGGCTTCGAGCGAGCCGGCGAAGTCGCCCGCCTGGCGGCGGCCTCCCCCCAGGCCCAGGTAGGCTACGCCGCGTAGATAGAAGTCGTCCGGTGGGACCGCCTGCAGGGCGCGGGTTGCCAGGGCAATGCTCTCGCCGGCCTGGCCTTGCAGGTGCAGCCGGTTGGATTGCAGGGCGTCCCATTCGGCCCGCAGGGCGGGCATGTCGTCGCGCCGAGGGGCGGCGTCCATGGCGGCGTTGGCCTGGTCGAGGTAGACGCCCACGCGGTTGAAATTGCCGCGCAGCAGGTACGTCCAGGCCAGGGCCAGGTTGGCCTTGGGGTCGTGGGAATGCCACTGGATGGGGATGGCCTGCACCCAGCGTTCCATCATGAGGGCGTTGCCGTACAGGGCCAGGCTGGGGGCAAAGCGTTCCAGCAGTTGGATCACCCGCGGGTAATCGCCGGCCGCCAGGGCGTGCTCGATGGCCTCTTCGGCCATACCCACCCCGGCGTACCAGTGGCTGGCGCGCCGGTGCAGTTGGGCGGGGGCGTCCTTTTCCAGGCGGCTCTGCTGGCTGCGCAGCAGGTCGGCGAACAGGTGGTGGTAGCGGTACCAGCGCTGGTCGTCATCCAGGGGCACCAGGAACAGGTTGGCGTTGAACAGCCTGTCCAGCAGGGCCGCGCTGTGCGCCCGCCCGGTGACGGCGTCACAGAGCTCGGGGCACAGCTTGTCCAGGACCGAGGTTTGCAGCAGGAATTCCTGGACGTCCGGGTCCTGGCGGCTGAGCACTTCTTCGGTGAGGTAGCTGAGGATGTAGCGATGGCTGCTGCCCAGGGAGTTGATAAAACCCGCCGCGTCGGCCCGGCCGCGCACCGACAGGCCCACCAGCTGCAGGCCGGCGATCCAGCCTTCGGTGCGCTCTTCCAGCAGGCGGAGCTGTGCCGGGGAAAGGGACAGGCCCATCTGCTGGTTGAGGAAGTGCTGCGCCTCGGCGCTGGTAAAGCGCAGGTCCCCGGCGCGGATCTCGGTCATCTGGTTGTTGGCGCGCAGCCGCGCCAGGGGCAGCTGGGGATCTTCGCGCGTGATCAAGACCAGGTGCAGGTGGGGCGGATGGTAGGCCAGCAGCCGTTCCAGCACGCCCAGGGTGAGCGCATCCTGGATGACGTGGAAGTCGTCCAGCACCAGCACGAACGGCCGGGACAGGCGCAGCAGGTCTTGCAGCAGCAGGCCGGTGATGGCGTCGGCCGGCGGGGCCTGGGGAGCGTGCAGGATGCCTTCCACGTCGACCTGGCCCAGGGTTGTGTCCATGCGGCGCAGGGCGCCGGCCAGGTAGTAGAAGAAGCGCCGCGGGTCGTCGTCGGCCCTGTCTAACGAGAGCCAGGCCACCGGCCGCGCCAGCTGGTCGATCCAGGCGGCGATACAGGTGGTCTTGCCAAAGCCGGCCGGAGCGGAGACCAGGGTCAGCGGCCGGCCGGCCGCCAGGCCTTCGTCCAGCAGCTGTGTCAGGCGCCGGCGCTGCACGCTTTGGGGCAGCGGGGCGGGTCTGTGGAATTTGGTGACCAGTGCGTTGGCTTCCATCCGTAAGCCCAGAAGGGATGTGACATGAATTCGGGAGAGCGCCGGGTGGGTTCCTGAGAGGTGAACCGCCCTCAAGTACACACCCAATGACGTCAGGCGCTACTTCGATTATAGGGGATTTCGGGCGCTGCGGGGGCGGTTAGGCCTCCAGGCAGCGGAAGAATCGCGCCAACAGGCCGGCAGCGACCAGGGCCAGCAGCATGAAGGAGCCCGCCTTGCCGATGAATTCGCCGGCGCCCAGGGTGATCCCGGCCTGCATCTGGAACAGGGTCTGAACGGTCACCATCACGCCCACGATGGCCAGCAGGACCAACAGGATGGCGGCCAGCGGCAGGCCCAGGGGCGCCCGGCGCAGCAGCAGTACGCCGGACAGGAAACACAGCGGGGCGATGATGCCCAGGTCGAACACGTAGGTGGCCTCGGTGGTATAGCTGGCGATGGCCGGCACGCTGCCCTGCAGCAGGGCGCTCAGGATGTCCCCCAGCCAGGCGGCCAGCAGCGCCAGTCCCGCCAGGAACAACAGGGCCGCCATGCCGCCGCGCGGCAGGCCGTTCCCGGCGCGCCCGGCCAGTTGTTGGGGATCGATGGCGCTGAAGGCCAGGATGAAGGCAAACAGGCTGGCCGAGAAATAGGCCACATAGAGCAAGAACAGATTGTTGTAGGCCGCACCCAGGGCCAGCGAGGCGGCATTATACAGCAGGTAGGCCAGCGCGCCGGCCAGCAGCAGCCCGCCGGTTAGCCGGCCGCGGCGGTAGAGCAGCAGGGCGACGACCAGCAGTGGCAGTGCGGCACACAGGGTCACGGCGTCGGTGCCACGCAGGATGGGCGCCTTGAACAGGGTGTCGTAGAAATATAGTCCCTGTCCGTTGATCTGCACGCTCTGGCCGTGCAGGGTGGTGAAGTCGAACGGGGCGCCGCCGCCCGTCCAGAACAGCCCGGCGGCCGCCTCGGCCAGGGCTAACAGCCCGGCCAGGGTAGACAGGATGAAAAGGGAAGTAGAACGCTGCATTGCGGTATACCTGTTGAAAAAGATCGATGGGTGGATGATTTCAAAGAACGCGCGCGGTTGGATTATACCCTACCCTGCCTGGGCGTTTTGCGGGGAGCCAGTGGGTGTAGTGGAGCGTTGTGTATATTGGGGTGATTTGCCAGGCAGGCGGGAGGGCATGCCTGCCGAGGGGATTTCATCGATCCTGAACGGTCGGGCGTACTCCTAACGGGGCATGATCTGGAAGCCTGACCCGCTGAAAATAGGATGCGTTCGCAACGCACCTCCCCCGGGGTTGACCTGTAGATCAGGAATGCGGCTCGACCTCTACGCGCCAGGCGCCCCGGAACGGGGCTGCACGTCTCGCTCCAGGGCGGCGCGATCCCAGCCGTTGTGGCCGGCTGCGGTGGAGAAACCTTGCGGCTCGGGATAGGCGTAGCTGTAAAACAGAGGGAAGGGGTGCGGTCCGCCGCCCGGCCAGAACCCGGCGCTGGAGACTTCGTGCGAATAG
>JAAZNB010000157.1 GCA_012798515.1 Chloroflexota bacterium | reverse complement strand
GTTGAGGTCGTCCAGCACCAGCGGGCCGTGGTCTCCCCGGGCCACGTGCAGCACGTACAGCAGCGCCCCGGCCGAGAGAAAGGCCAGGCCTTTCATCAGGGCGTGGTTGATCAGGTGGAAGAAACTCCCTGCCGCCCCGTCTAAATTGTTGAAACCCAGTGCCACGCCCAGGCCCAGGACCATATAGCCGATGTGGCTCAGGCTGGAATAGGCCAGCAGGCGTTTGACCTGCGTCTGGCGCAGGGCCATCAGGTTGCCGACCACCACGTTGAGAATGCCCATGGCCAGCAGCAGGCCGCCCCAGGAGGCCGTGGCCCCCGAAATGGCTGCCACCGAGCGCAGCAGGGCGATCAAGCCGGCCTCGATGACCATGCCCGACAACATGGCGCTGATGCCGCTGGGCGCCTGCGAATGGGCGTCCGGCAGCCAGGTATGCACCGGCACCAGGGCCGTTTTGACCCCGAAGCCGATCACGAGCAGTCCCCCGGCCGCCGCGGCGGCCAGGCTGCCGCCCTGTACGGCGCTGTGGATTTGCAGCAGGTCCAGCTGCCCGGTCAGCGAGAACACCAGGGCCACGCCCAACAACACCAGGGCCGACCCCGCGGCGCTCTGCACCAGGTATTTCACCCCGGCTTCCAGGGAAGCCGGTTGGGTATTGTAGAAAGCCACCAGCGTGTACGAGCTGATCGCCATGGCCTCGAACCACACCCACAAGTTGAAGAGGTCGCCGGCGCAGCCCAGGCCCACGATCGTGCCGATCAAGATGGTCAACAAGGCGTAATATTTCTCTTCGTTGGCCTCACCGGCCATGTAGGTGGTCGAAAAGAGCGCCACCAGCGTCCCCAGCCCCAGCACCACCGCCGAGACCAGCAGGCTGATACCGTCGAAGCGCAGGGCTACACTGCCCACCACCAGTTCGATGGCGCCCGCCCGGCTGAAGGCCTGCGCGGTGAAGTACAACGGATATCCCGTGGCCAGCAGGGCCGCCACGGCCAGCCAGCGGGCCGGATTGCCCGCCCCGCGGCGCACGGCAATGCGGCCTACCAGGTAGATTACAGGCGCTGCCAGCATGGGAAGGAGCAGCAACCAGGTCAAAGCAGTAGCGGCATTCATACGGCTGCTCCTAAAGCCAGGATGGCCAGGACTACGATCAGGCCGGCCAGGATTCCCAAGACGTTCCAGTTCAACATGCCCGTCTGTGTGTTGCGCAGGGCTTCAGCGCTGCCCTGGGTAGCCGAGACCACGCCGCGGTTGATGGCTTCAAAACCGAAACTGTGTTCTGCCGCCCAGGCCACCCCCGCCAGGCGTTTGGCCAGCCCAGACAGCGCCGCGCGCTGCCACCAGGCCGCCAGGCCTACGGCGATCACGGCCAGGGCCACCAGCGTAGCCGGCGCGCTCACCACCTCGCCCACCAGGGCCCAGGTGGTCTCTCGCTCGATTGCGTGGAAAGGCAGGGTGGCGTGCAGCAGGTCGCTGAACGGCCCGGCCAGCAGCCACGAGGCCAGCGCGCCGGCCGCCAGCGGGATCAGCGCCACGCGCATGGCCAGGCCGGCGTCGTGCACGTGCAGGGCCGACCGGGGCTCGCCGTAGAACACCAGCCACACGCAGCGCAGGGTATACAGCGCCGTCAGGCCGGCGCCCAGCAGCATCAAGACGTATGCCCACAGCGGACCGTGGGCCAGGCCGGCTTCGAGCACCAACTCCTTGCTCCAGAAGCCGTTCAACACCGGCAGCCCGGCCAGGGCCAGGGCGCCGACGATAAAGACGTTGCGCACGACAGGCATCTGCTTGCCCAGCCCGCCCATCAGGCGCATGTCGCGCGTCCCGGCGGCGTGGATCACCGCCCCGGCGGCCAGGAACAGCAAAGCCTTGAAGATCGAGTGACTCAACAGGTGGAACTGGCTGGCAAAGATTCCTCCCGTGCCCACGGCGTAGACCATGTAGCCCAGCTGCGAGACGGTGGAATAAGCCAGCACGCGTTTCAGGTCGGTGGCCACCAGCGCCATCACCGCCGAGAGGAAGGCCGAGAGGACGCCCACGGTAATTACCGCCGTGCGCCAGCCGGGCACGTGCTCGAAGGCCGGGTAAAAGCGCACCAGCAGGTATACGCCGGCGTTGACCATCGTGGCGGCGTGGATCAGGGCGCTGATTGGCGTGGGCGCCTCCATGGCGTCCGGCAGCCAGGTCTGGAAGGGGAACTGCGCCGATTTCGCCGCCGCAGCCGCCAGGAAGCCAAAGGCCGCCACGGACAGCACGTCCGCCGGCAGCTCGCCGGCGTGGGCGGTGAAATAGCGCAAATCGTAGCTGCCCAGGGTGCTATAGATCAGCAGCGCGCCGGCCAGCAGCCCCACCCCACCCAGCTGGGTGATGATCAGGGCTTTGATCCCACCGGCAACCGCCTTGGGATCGTCATTATGGAATGAGAT
>JAAZNB010000156.1 GCA_012798515.1 Chloroflexota bacterium | reverse complement strand
TCCGGGGCGAGCTGGTTTTCAAGCTGCTGGAGGCTGCTCAAGATGGAGGCGCTCATGTTGGCGTCAGATGCAAACATCTGGTAGATCTGGTACGACTGGGTGTATTGTTGGATGAGCTGCCAGCGGTTGAATTTGACCTGCTTCTGGAAATCGCCCACGCGAATGGTATCGTCGCCGACTTTGGCCACCGGTTTTTGTTGTTGCAGCACGGTCTGATCTAATACGCCATAGACCAGGACGGCTGCGACCAATACGAAGACGGCGATGGCCAGGGAGACGAGGATCCGCCGCTGGTTGCTTTCACGTTCGATACGGGCTTTATGTTTCTTGGTAATCTCTTTTGACGGCGTCGTTTTTGCCATAGGACGACCTCAGGAGAAAAAAACAAAGGGCATAGAGCCATGGACTCCATGCCCTAAGAATGAAAATTAAAGAAGATTAACGGATGGCCTCATCCCAGGGGGTGGCTGTGTAAGGCAGCAGTGCGATGTGGCGCGCCCGTTTGACCGCCGTAGCCAGCTCGCGTTGGTGTTTGGCGCAGGTGCCGGTCTGGCGACGAGGGCGGATCTTGCCCTCTTCGGTCACGAACCGGCGCAGCATGTCGTAGTTCTTATAATCGATCTTCACGTTCGGCTCGGCACAGAACTGGCAAATTTTGGGGCGTGAGATGAACCGTCGTCCACCGCCACCGCCACCGCCGCCACTATTGTTGCCAGGACCGTTGCTGCTTCCGCCGCCGGTCTGTTCGTTTTCGTTTGTGTTTTCGTCACTCATTTCTCGGTCTCCAACTAGAACGGGAATTCATCCTGGATTTCGTCTGGCTCCAAGTTTTCCCCGGTTTGTGGGTGGTTAGAGTCGCGCCGGTCACCAAGGATCATCATTTCGTTGGCCACAATTTCGACGCTGGTATGTTTGACATTTTCAGCGTCTTCCCACCGGCGAGTCTGCAAGCGACCTTCGACATATACCTGCTGCCCTTTGGTGAGATATTGTTTGCAAATCTCAGCCAGGTTACCCCAGGCAACAATGTTAAACCATTCGGTTTCGGTATGTCGTTCTCCATCGGTGGTATTCCATGTCCGGCTTGTGGCAACGGTAAATGTGGTCACTGGTCTCCCAGAAGGTGTATAGCGCATTTCCGGATCACGGCCAAGATGCCCAATGATCATTACTTTGTTTAAACCTCGGCTCATCTTGTACTCCTTACCACGTTACACAAACCATACTTGCTTATACCAATTTCTTACTCAACTGCAATCACCAGATGCCGGAGCACGGGTTCCTGAAGTTTCAGGTTGCGCTCGAATTCGGCAAGGAAAGATGGCTGTATCTGGGCCTGATAGAGCACATAGTAGCCATCCCGTTGCTTGCGGATGGCGTAGGCCATACGGCGTTTACCCCACCGGTCGATCTTTGTGATCGCTCCACCAGAATCTGAAATCCAACCACCGACTTTTTCAATCACACCGTTCGTAGTGGTTTCATCCAAATCTGCCTGGATGATGCAAACGATCTCGTAATCGCGCATTTTGGGAATCCTCCTTTCCTCGGGATAGTCCCCAGACTTACACCGTCAGTGTGCTGGGAACGGAAAGACAGCAGGTTTTTGACCTAATGCTGGCTGATTTTATGAAGTTTAACACATCCATACCATTTTGGAAAGGTCATTTTACCCCGAGTCGCACGGATCTTCAAACTTGAACAAACTCTCATGTGGTTTTAACTTCCTGGTGGGCCTTGAATAGCAAGACGAAATTGGGCCTGAATGGGTTCCACCTGCCGGAGCATAGCTTTTTCTACGCCAGGGCGGCCAGGCAATGGTGGGGGGACCCACCGAAGAATCGAAACCCGCATGCGGAGAAATTGGGTATTGACAAACTAATGATATTAGATATAATACTAATATCTTTAGTTAAAGGGGATACGTATGGCGACCGAATTTGTCAATTTCAAAAATGAACGCATCGCGTATGAAGTAACGGGTGAAGGCCCGTTGGTGGTTTGCATCCCATCCTTGGGCGACGTCCGCGCCGAATACCGGTTCCTGACCCCACGGTTGGTCGCTGCCGGCTACCGTGTGGCAACCATGGACGTCCGTGGCCACGGAGAGACCAGCGTCCAGTGGGATGATTTCTCTGTCGTGGGGATCGGTGAAGACATCCTCGCCCTGGTGAGGGCATTGGACGCCGGCCCGGCCGTCGTGATCGGCACGTCGATGGGTGGGGGCGCCGCAGTGTGGGCGGCGACGCAGGCGCCCGAGCTCATCCGCGGACTGGTCCTGCTCGATCCCTTTGTGGATGGAGACAGCAACCCCTGGTTGGTGTTCATCCTTTCACTGCTGTTCGCCCGCCCGTGGGGAGCCAGGATGTGGAAGAAATATTACACATCGCTCTACCCAACGCAGACGCCGGCCGATTTTGCCCAATATACACAGGACCTGTACACCAATATCAAACAGCCTGGCCGGCTGGAGGCGGTAATAGCCATGCTGCGCGCCTCCAAGCGGGCATCTGGCGAGCGTTTGTCCCAGGTCAGGCAGCCTGCCCTGGTGGTGATGGGGAGCAAAGACCCCGACTTCAAGCACCCCGAAGCCGAAGCCCGGCGCGTGGCTCAAGCCGTGCGCGGTGATTTTAAGCTCATCCCGGATGCCGGACATTATCCGCATGCAGAAATGCCCGAAGTGACCGCACCAATCATCCTCGACTTCGTGAATTCCTTGCCAGGGTAACCCCTTAGCCTGTGATGAGATGTGCAAACATCTCATCACTCTTGGAGACATTACAGAAAAAGGATAGTTCATGGCACGTTCGACTCGTAACCGATTGGATAAACAGGCCGTATTGCAGGCCGCAGTAGACCTGCTCAATGCAGATGGGGTGCAGGCGCTAACCCTCAGCCGGCTGGCAGAAAAGCTCGGCATCCAGACCCCATCCTTATACAATCACGTGGATGGCATGGCGGGTTTACACAGTGAACTGGCCGTGTTGAATGCCCGCCAGATCGCCGATCACCTCAGCGAGGCTGCCATCGGGCGCAGCGGACCGGCGCTTTTTGTGGCGGTGGCCCAGGCCTTCCGGGAATACGTCAAGGAGAACCCCGGTTTGTATCTATCGACGTTGCGTTCCTCGGGCACTCAACCGGCCCAGGACCCGGCCCTGGTACGGGAAGAAGAACGGGCTTTGAAAGTCGGCCTGGCCATCATGGCTTCACTGGGTTTGCAGGGTGAAGACGCTGTTCACGGTTTGCGCGGTTTCCGCAGCCTGGTGCATGGCTTTGCCTCGTTGGAGGTAGCCGGTGGGTTCGGCCTGCCGCAGGATTGCGATGAGAGTTTTCGCCGGCTGGTGACTGCGCTGGTGAATGGATTACAGGGGAATCAGGCAGGTGTGTAAATGGAAGCCTTGAAGATGCTCAATGTATCCGTCCGGTTTGTCCTGGAATTGTGTCTGTTGGCCGCGATTGGCTATTGGGGCTTCAAGACGCAAACGGCCTGGCCGGCAAAGATCCTGCTCGGAATCGGCCTGCCGGTGTTCGTGGCCGTCATATGGGGCGCCTGCGTGTCTCCGAAGGCGGTCTACACCTTGCCCGGCTCAATTCACCTTATCCTGGAAATGGGCCTGTTGGCCCTGGGCGCCGTGGCGCTGTTTGCCAGCGGAAAGCCTGTCCTGGGTGGGGCTTACACGATCATTTTAATCGTCAATAAGATCCTGCTGGTGGTATGGAAACAGTAACTGGTTTCCATTGCCACCGGGAGGACCGCTTAACCATCAGATGGGGAGATAGAAAATGAATACAGCCAATACACTTGCATTTGTACCGTCCTGGCAGGACCGCCTGGGCCGGGGTTTGATGTGGCTTTCCGCCCTGGGAGCACTGGCGGCTTTTGGGTCCGGACTGGCGTCGGTTCGTACGGCAACGGCGGATACGGTCTGGCTGGAAACCTGGCGAATGTTTGGTTTCCTGGTCTTTACCGGCATGTT
The DNA here is from genome assembly GCA_012798515.1 of Chloroflexota bacterium. Taxonomy (GTDB): domain Bacteria; phylum Chloroflexota; class Anaerolineae; order Anaerolineales; family Anaerolineaceae; genus JAAZNB01. Next base: position 2,455 of record JAAZNB010000156.1, on the reverse strand, counting down.
TGTGCTCCTGGCGCTGCGCCCGCGCCGGTCGGCAGGGGTGTGGGAGCTGGCCTTTCTACACAAGGCAGCCATGGCTATCTCGGCCCTGGTCCTGGTTGGGGCTAACGAAGCCGCCATGGCAGGCGCCATCGATGCCGTACTGGCGGTTTTGATCGCCCTGGCCTACGGCTTGACACGTGGCTGGAGGGCGTGGAGAGGTGGGGCATAACTCCCCCGGGTTTCTGTGAAAAGAGATCTCTCCTGGCGCAGCTCAAGACTCATTACAACCCGGACCACATTTTCCTATATCGTTTCAACGTCGCCCCTGAAGATACCGGATCCGTAGCGGCATCCTGACCCGGCCCGCCGGTGTCTCGGGGGCGTCTCCATTGGCGCTGGCCCTCTACCAGCGCCTTTTCCATACCCGGCCGGCAGATGGATTCCCGGGCGGCGAAAACCAGGGGGCTGCCAGGGTTATCCTTCTGGTTGATTTTTGACATATAATGTTATGGGCGACTGTTGCAAGAAATGGGGAAACAAAGCGGACATTACCGTATTATTCCAATTATTGTGTGCCAATCAGGTTGATCCTTTCGATCGTTCATTCGACTCGTGTACAACAAGGTCCAGGGCGATGCAGGCAGAGCAAGAAGAAAGAATTCGCGGGCTTAAACAGAGACTGGTTGGTATGCTAGACCGGGGGGACCTGTCCACCGTGGAGGCCCGCGGAGATTTCTCCTTGCTTTTTAATTCCCTGGTCGCAGAAGTTGAAATGATGGTCGAAGGTTTGAAAACCGTCCAGGATGAGCTGCGCCAGCAGAACAATGAGCTGGCTGCGGTCCAGAGCATTCTGGCGGGAGAACACAACCGCTACCAGAGCCTGTTCAATTTTGCTCCGGACGGCTACCTGGTGACCGATTTGAATGGGAGCATCCAGGAAGCCAACCAGGTGGCGGCCGACCTGTTCACCGTGCCGGCTGCCGCATTGAAGGGCACACGCTTGATCAATTACGTAGCCATCGAGGATCGTTCTTTCTTTCGCAAACGCTTGCAGCAGGTGACGCACGCCAACCATAGCGTGGGGCAGGGCAGCCTGGAATGGGAGTTCCGCCTCATCCCGCGCCGCGGCATTCCCATCGATGCCAGCGGACGCGTCAGCCTGGCCCCGGGAATCGCCCATGGCGAACAAACCCTGCGCTGGCTGATCCGGGACATCACCGTTTACAAACAAATGCAGTTATCTCTGCGCGAGAACGAGAGCAAATTCCGTTCACTGACCGAGACCGTTTCGGCGGGGATCTTCATCCTGCGCGAGGGGCGCATCCGTTTTACCAACCCGGCGGCCAGCATCATCTCCGGCTATCGCCAGGAGGAGTTATTCAACAAGCCGTTTCAATACATCCTGCATCAGGAGTCGCTGGAGGTATTCCAGCAGGAGATCGAACAGGATCGTTGGCTGGCCTCCCGGTACGACCAGACGGCCCGGTCTTACCAGCTGCGATTGCTGTCCAAGAACCGGCGGGAGTGCTGGGTGGACGCCACCACGGGTAGTATTCAGTTCGAGCACGAACCGGCCATGATTATCACCATCTACGACATCACCCAGCGTGAGCGCTCGGAGCGAGAGCGCAAAGACCTGCTGCATCGCCTGGTCGGCATGCAAGAAGACGAGCGCAAACGGATTTCGCTGGAATTACACGACCAGATGGGCCAAAGCCTGACCGCACTTCTGCTGGGTTTCGAAAGCCTGAAACACGACGTGGATCACAATAATGAGGCGCGGGGGAAGATCGAAAAATTACAGCGCCTGACCAACGAGCTGGGGCGTTCGATCCACGAGCTGTCCCTGGACCTGCATCCCAGCGCCCTGGAAGATCTGGGGTTGAACAAAGCGCTGTATAACTACATCGAAGAATGGTCGGAGCGCAGCCGGGTCGAGGTGGATATGCAAACCAATCTGGAGTATCCCGAAGGGCTTCCACAGACCTTGAGCACGACCATCTACCGCATCGTGTTGGAGGCTTTGACCAACATTGCCCGCCACGCCAACGCCAAGCGGGTCAGCGTGATCCTGGACCGGCGTTCCAGCCACATGTTGACCATCATCGAAGACGATGGTTGTGGTTTCGAGGTCGATGAGGTGCTCAGCCAATCCTCAGGACGCCACCTGGGGCTGGTCGGGATGAAAGAGCGGGCCGAAATGGTGGGGGGAAAATTCACCATCGAGACCATGCCCGGAAAAGGGACCACGATTTTTTTACGGATTCCATTAAGAGGACCTGCCTATGAATGAATTATCACCCAAACTAAGAATACTGTTGGCTGAGGATCATCTCGTCGTGCGTGAGGGCTTGAAGATGTTGATCAATTCACAGCCTGACCTGGAAGTGATTGCCGAGGCGGGGGATGGCCAGGCGGCGGTGGATTATGCCTGTCAACTGCACCCCGACCTGGTGGTCATGGACGTCACCATGCC